>NZ_JBTSLF010000148.1:0-6326 GCF_054640775.1 Candidatus Aquicultor sp.
TAAAATACAAAAACAATAGTTGCGCCAATTATCTTTAGGCATGTCCTAGATTTCAATCTGCAAGTACGAGAGTTGGTGTCTGAGCTTTACGACCGCTTTGGTTCGTATCTGGGATATCCGCGACTCGGACAGCCCTAACACCTCGCTCGATTCTCTTAGCGTAAGGCCCTCATAGTAGTACAGGGCGATCACCATTTGCTCCTGCTTGCTGAGGCTATCAATGCCCGCCATAAGCGAGTCCCGCATCTCAGTGATTTCGATTACTTCAAGGGGGTCGTGTGAGTTTTTATCTTCAATGCGCTCGCCGAGTGTAACGCCGCCTTCTTCATCCTGGATCACCATCTCATCAAGCGAGAGGAGGTGGAGGCGGCTGACCTCTGCAAGCATACTATTGAAGGATTCGATATCGATATCCAGTTCCTTAGCGACCTCTTCATTTGTTGCAGTTCTGCCAAGGCGTTGTTCTACTTCACAGAATGCTTTTCCTAATTGTTTTGCTTTTTGGCGCATTGATCGCGGGGCGAGGTCGAATGCTCGCAACCCGTCAAGGATGGCTCCTCTGATTCTTGGGATTGCATTTGTCTCGAATTTGATACCGCGATTGTGGTCGTATTTTTCTATCGCGTCGATTAAGCCGAATATGCCGTAACTTACCAGGTCGTCTCTGTCAGCCTCTGGGGGGAGGTTGACTTTAACGCGCTCGGCAACGTATTTTACCAGTGATACATTGCTTTCGATAAGGTCTTCTCTTGCTTGTGGATCGTTATGAACCTTATAGAGCACCCATTTGTTTTGAGTAGCTACTGCCCCGTTCATCGTTCACCGTTTCCGATTTAGTTTGTCTGACTGCTATCACCTTTATCGGTTTCGATCTTTGGGGGCTTAAATGGTTCAAACTCTTTTATTTCGGGTTTCTCGGAATCGCCGGTGAGGACCGTATTTATATCGTCAAGCGGTGGGGAAGTAAAATCAAGGTTCTGTCCTTTTGCTGCAGCTTGCTCGTCAGTCTGGCCGAGTTCTTTACTTATCTCAACCATCGATTTGCGTGCGGCGCTTATGATGACTGAGTTGACTATCGACAACATGGTCCATGTCAGTGTCGCGGTTACTGCAAAGACAAGAAGAAAACGCTGCAGGAGTATGAAGATGATGTCACCGCCGGTAAGCAACGCCATTGAGGTGGATACGAGACTTACGAGGAAGCCAACCAGGATAGTAATTTTGTTAATAGTTCCGTTGGCCATTTAGTTCCTCCTATTAAGACGACGCCTTCTTCCAGCTCGGTCAAGCTGCTCTCTAAACAGCTGTCCGACAATGCGGTCCCTGTCATGCTCGTCGATAAGTGAGAAGTATATGCATAGTAAGCTTTTCCCGTTTATGGGCTCATTTGGTATGCAGCGCATCACCTCGCCAACGAGGCTTACCTGTTGCCCGCCCGCAAGCTCTATCTCTGTGCGAATCGGTGTGCCGGAGGGTAGTTCATCCTCTATCGGGATAACAAAGGCAACGCCGTTTCCGCTTAAGTCCTTTACCGGAGCTTCGATGGCTTCGCTCTCGAAAATATCCTCGGGGCCGTTAAGCGGGCGATATTTTGCCCGTACAAGCGGCCTGGAAAGCCTGAAAAAATCGCGCCGCTGAATATGCGTTGCCTCGTCGGCAAGAGCAAGCGTGAGTTGCACGGGGTCATTCTCAATTGCCACTAATCTCGTAGGGAACCTGAATATGCCGTTCTCGACCGAGCACACGACAAGCAGCTCGGTGCCTACTTTGATATCAAGCGTGCGCGGGTTTTCAATTAAGAGTTCGCACGTTATGCTTTTAGTATCCATCGAGACCGAGCCGATTGAAAATGGCCAGTTCTCGCCGGGCTTTGTCTCGATCATTACAAGAAGCCCTGGTTTAAGAACCTTATGCTTTCTCACTTCTGTTACACCTATCTTTCAAACAATCTGGAAAGAAAGCCGCGAAGCCCATTTCTGCCGACGATTTGCATGTCGTCTGTGCTTACCTGGTCAAGGCTTGCCGCGATCTGTTTAATGCATTTGGACGCCCGTGCGCCCGGATACCCTAGAATAAAAGGCTCTTGTTTTCTGACCGACATGTTGACCGATGGATCGGAGACGATGTACCCGACGGGCTCGATTCTTTTATTCAAGAATTGCCTGGTCGCCATGACTATCCGGCCTGCGATTTCTTGACCCTCTTTTTCGCTGGATACCATGTTTACCACGATTTTTATATCGACATTGGGGTCTCGCTGCGTTAGGACTTTTATCAGCCCATACGCGTCGGTGATCGCTGTCGGCTCTGGCGTGGTGATAATAAGCGCTTCCCGTGCGGCCAGGATAAACGAAATAATGTCTTTAGATATGCCGGCGCCTGTATCTATAAGAGTGATATCCGCTTCGCGCTCGAGTAAAACGAAGCTCTCAAGAAGTTTTTCCTGCTGCGCATCGCTTAAATTTGCTAGTTCAGGAATCCCGGAGCCACCCGGCACTATTTTTATCGAGTGCGGACCGGTCACCAGGATCTCCTGCATCGTTTTATCCCCATCAACGAGGTTCTTAAGATTATATTTCGGGTTAATGCCGAAGAGCACATCTATATTGGCCAGGCCCAGATCGGCATCGAGCAGCATGACCTTCTTACCACGCATAGCAAGCGCAATGCCAAGGTTTGCAACGAGATTACTTTTGCCAACGCCACCCTTACCGCTGCTTATTGCTATTACCCTCGTGGTGAATGTCGATGCCGCGGAGGGCAGAGCAGGGGATGGCTCTACCATTATCTTCGGTGCAGGCTTGGGTGGAGCAGGTTGTGTCGGCAGAGGCTGAACTTCCGCAGGCTGGATGGGAATGGGGGGAAGCGGTTCTGGCTCAACCGGTATAGGTTCAGGCTGAGCGGCTGCTATTACTGTCACAGGTCCCTTGCCCCCAGGGATAATGCTCGATTCGACCGATGGTTTTTCAGGTGTGCTTGCCAGCGGATCAATAATTAAATTGGCCCGCTCTCGCTCTTCTCTTATCTTTTGCGCTAACTCACGAAGTTTCTTAGCTTGGTCGTTCATCTAATGATTCTCCTACGATTAGATTGGCAAGCTTATGTGATTCGGCCACCTCAATATCCTCGGGCACGTTCTGCCCCACGGTTAAATACGCGATGGCCACCTTTGCTTTATGTGCTATGTTAAACATCGTTCCAGGTGTGTTCGTCTCATCCAGTTTGGTAAATATCAGCCGGTTTATCGGCACTACTGAAAACCTTCGTATCGCATTGATCTGGTCCGAGAGCTTGGTGGTCACGCTTAAAACCAGGTGTATCTCATCCGGTGCGCAGACGTTCATCAATCCCATAAGCTCACCCATCTGGGTCTCATTGAGCGGACTTCTTCCCGCCGTATCGATTAGGACGAGGTCCTTATCCTGGTGCCTATCAAGCGCTTCACGCACGTCCTGGCTGTTAAAGACGATCTCGATCGGCACACCGATAATCTCGGCATATGTTTTAAGCTGGTCGACAGCTGCGATCCTGTAAGTATCGGCTGTTAAGAAGACTGCCTTTTTGCCCTCGTAGAGGCAGTAGCGCGCCGCGAGCTTTGCGATGGTCGTTGTTTTCCCCGCCCCTGTTGGCCCGATGAGCGCGATTACTTTTCTCTCGCCGTTTTCGATGGAGAGGGGGGCGCTGACCGGTATGAGCTTTGCCATCTCGCGTACGATCTTGGCCCGCAGGATTTTAGGGGTGGCAAGCTCCGAAGTGCTGAGCTGTTCCTGCACGTTTTTCATGAGCTTTTTCGCCGCTTCGTCCTCGACTTTTGCCAGGAGGAGCCGCTCATAGATATCCAGGAAACACGCGGGCACCTCCTGGAAGAGGGGATCGGTTAATTGGCTTGCAATGGTTTTAACAATTGATTTTATCTCTTCGACTTCGAGCTGAAGCTCGTCAAATCGTTCTTCAAAAACTTCGTTCGTCTCGATAGGGGATGAGCCGTTGCTTTCGACTTCTCGCTCCTTTGGCTCCATTAAGTTAACATCAAGTCCAGCGGTTATCTCAACTGCGTTCTTTTTTACTAAACTAACCGGCCACGACCTTTGCAGGCGACGGGTATGCAGGATAACCGCTTCAGGGCCTAAATCGGACTTGACCTTTGCGATGGCCTCTTCCATATTTGCTGCCTCGTAACGTTTTATTTTCAAGCTAGACTCACCATCCCAACAGATTGTAGTTCGAATTCAGGTGCTATCTCATTGTAAGACAAAACTGCTAAATTAGGCAGCTTGCGTTCAGCAATTTTTCTTAGCGGTCGCCGGATATTCGCGGAGCATAAAATCACAGGCGATCTTCCTTGACGCAGGACTTCCTCCAGCGTGTTGGAGAGGCTCTCGAGTATCTGCTGAGTCTGCGCTGGGTCAAGTGAGATAACAATGCCCTGCTCGGTATACTCGACCGAATCGGCGATCTCTTTTTCTATCAACGGGTCAACTGCTATGATATCGAGTTTACCATCCTCCGACTGATGCTGGCGGCAGATGCTTCGCCCGATCGCCTGGCGTGCGTACTCCGTAAGGATATCGATATTGCGTGTGTTTCGTGCGCTATCGCCCAGCGCCTCTAGGAGCGTAGTCATATCCCTGATCGATACCCGCTCGGCAAGGAGCCCCTGCAGAACCTGCTGGATCTCACCAACGGTTAAAACACCGGGTACGACTTCATCGACAACCACCGGATAGTTCTGCTTGACGTTATCCAGCAGCTGCTGCACGTCCTGGCGGCTTATAAGCTCATGCGCGTATTTCTTCGTGGTCTCCGAGACGTGGGTGATCATCGCCGACGTCGGGTCGACCACTGTGTACCCCATAACTTCGGCCTCCTCACGGCGCTCCGGTGATATCCAATAGGCCGGAAGGCCGAAGGCCGGCTCCTTTGTTTCTGTGCCGTCAATCGTGGCAACCGTCATCCCGGAATCGATCGCAAGCAGTTGATCGAGAAACACGCTCGATCGCGCGATATCCGACCCCTTGATCTTTATACGGTATTCGCTTGGTGCGATCTGGATGTTATCCCGAATCCGAATCGGCGGCACCACATAGCCCAAATCCAGAGCGATTTGGCGCCGCATCAATGTTATCCTGTCAAGAATTTCGCCGCCCTGGTCGGGGTCTACAAGGGGAATAAGGCTGTAGCCTATCTCAAGCTCCATGGGGTCGATTTGCAGCACATCTATTATATTGTCGGATACCGCGGGCGCCTCTTCTTTGACCTCGAGTTCCTTCTCGGCGGTCTCCGCCTTCTTGCTCGCTTGGTTGATAAAATACGACGCCCCTCCGGCTAGTCCACCCATGATAAAGAAGGGGAGTTTAGGGAGCCCCGGTATCATCCCGAAAAGGATGATCAGTACGCCGGTTATCACAAGAGCCCGCGGTTGTGATAAGAGCTGCTTGGAGAGGTCTTGGCCTAAGTCGCTATCCGAGGCGACCCTGGTGACGATGATGCCGGCTGCAGTTGAGAGAAGCAGGGTCGGGATCTGAATGGCTAGCCCCGCGCCGATCGCGATTTGCCCGAAGGTCTGAAGCGACGTCATAAGGTCCATACCCTGCTGCGTAGCGCCCACGACAAAGCCACCGATCAGGTTCACGGCCGCGATGATTATGCTTGCGGTGGCGTCGCCCTTGACGAATTTAGAGGCACCATCCATCGCCCCGTAAAAGTCGGCCTCTCTCTGAACGTTTCGCCGCCTCGTCTTTGCCTCTTCTTCAGTGATAAGACCGCTGTTGAGGTCGGCATCTATCGCCATTTGCTTGCCCGGCATGGCATCCAGAGTAAAGCGGGCGGTGACTTCTGAGATTCGGGTTGTGCCTGTAGTGATGACGATAAACTGTACTATGACCAGAATAATAAAGATAACGATTCCGACGACGAAGTTGTCGCCGATAATAATCGAACCGAACGAGCTGACTACGGCACCGGCCCCCCCGGTTGAGAGGATCGACCTGGTCGTTGAGACGTACAGGCCAAGCCTGAAGAGGGTGGTGACCAGTAGCAAGCTCGGGAACATCGAGAATTGCAGCGGCTCGTTGTTGTACATAGTAACAAGCAACACGACAATTGAGAGTATCAGGTTAAGAACAAGGAGCCCGTCCATCAGGGGGGTCGGGATGGGTATGATAAGCAGCGAAACTATAAGCGCAATAATCAGCGCTAGTATAGCATCACTGAACTTGTTGAACTGTATGAGCCGTGATGTAGTAACTGCTTGGTCTGCTGCCATATCGATTCCGGTTCTAGTTCTACGATGTCTTGCTGTTTATGTATAACTGTTTTATTTATTT
>NZ_JBTSLF010000149.1:0-6291 GCF_054640775.1 Candidatus Aquicultor sp.
GCTCACCTTTCGTGTGTGGAAGCAAAGCGGCCACCGGTTGCATCGCCCGGCTTACGTTCTCACGATAATCGGGTCTTCTTGCCGTGCGCAAAAACGATATGGCCGCGGCAACGCAGACTATCAGGCCGGCTATAAAGCCCCATGACGTTACGTCAGGTACGGTTACCCCGAGCTTCGTGAATGGAACTCCTGCGAAGACCATGATCAGACCGACAATAACCACCCGTAGCCATTGCACTGTTACCGTCCGGCGGTAGAAGCGGATACGCGCAGTGCTGTCCGCCTTGAGCAGCTCCATTAACTTGCGATAGAGCCTCACACCGAAAATCGGCTCGGCCACTGCAGTATATACGAACAATATAGTCGCTAGAATCAAAGGTATTCCGCTCACTTATACAACTCCACAACACTTTATTCTAGTTGGTAACCTTATTGGGGTTAAAAGGACACGGGATGGCGCAATTCGGGCAGATTTTAAGGCGGTAGAGCGCCAGCGCGTAGACGCCAAATCCCGATATAACAAGACCGATTATGACGCTTAATTCATAAATCGCAAGTCATTCCTACTTTTTTGCCAACACTTGATTCGACGGAAGGTTTCAAAACATCTCCCGTCGTCTTGAAGTGTACGCTCTATCATTCTGTCGATAAAGGCATCGCGAAACTGCGCTTTATCCTGATCGTCAATACGCCGCATGAACGGTACCAGGCTCGGTTGGTCGAGCCATCCAATGAGTTCGCTCGTACTCTGCTAAGCCGGGAGTAAACCAGAGCCACTCGAAATCGCTAAAGTAACTGCTGTACTGGGCTTCCTTTATAATAGCTTTGGCGATCGATTCAAACGCCGAACAATTCCCATCGGCCGCAAAGTTAAAACGAATCGTTCCGCCCATAACCGGCGCCCGGAACGATTCGTTTTACTCGGCGCATCGCTCCATATCTTGCCGTCCTGGATAAATCGTTTATTCCAATAACCCTGCATCAAACACCCCTGGCTAGATATATGTAGGCCTAATTCCCCGCATTGATGGGATAATACCTGCCAACGGTCTGCCGAACTTCGGCAAACCAACTTTTTCTTTGTTCCTCGGTGCTGGTTACGATCACACGAAACATCTTCCTATAAAAATCCCCGACACCGCACAGGTCGAATATGCAATCTTTCCATATGCGCTCCAGCGGGTCGCCGAAGACCTCCCGCTCCCGCTTCTCCGGGGTGTTCGATGTGTTAAATACCAGGACGCTTTGAGCTTTAAGCAATCCTATCGGCACCCCTTCGCCGCTATCATCTTCGGTAAATTCATATGCGACACCGGGGCGGATCACGCGGTCTATCCATCCTTTTAATATGGCGGGTGGCTGTCCCCACCAGTTGGGGTGAACGATGATAATCCCATCGGCGATCGCAAGTTCATCACAGTGCCGCTGAACCAAACGATCCAGGCCCGCTTCCTTAGGTATCTCTGAAACAGGCAGAATCGGGTCGAATCCTTCTTCATAGAGGTCGTGAAACATAACCTCGTGCCCGTTATCGTTCAACGCTTCTACAGCTGTATTTGCAATGGCATGGTTAAAACTTCCCTTGCCGGGGTGCCCGAGGACAATTAATATCTTCACTCCTGGCCTGCCAGCACTACAGATGTTTCGACCTGGCGCTCCGGAATCGACCAGTATGTTCTGAGCAGGCGGTTCTTCTCCTCGGTCGAGACCAGGTTGAAACCGTTCTTTTCGTAAAAGCGGACGGCCCAGGTCGCATCCGCCCAGGTACCTATAAGAACGGGTGGTTTCGCTTGAGTCATGAGAAAATCCAGCAGCTTGGAGCCGATACCCTGGTTGCGCCTCGATGTGCGTACATAGGCGTGGCGTATAAGCGTCACATCCTTGACCGGCTGGATACCCATGACACCGAGCAGCTCGCCTTCCTCCTCATATCCCCAGAACGCCACACCGTCATCGATCTCATGGCGAAGCTCTTCCTTGGGCATATACGGTTCGGTCCAGCGGTCGGCCGGGATAATGCCGCGGTAAGCCTGCGCGGCGTCGTTTACGATTTCAAAAATCGCTTCAAAATCACTCTCTTCACACTTGCGAATCAACTAGTTCACCCCCGCTACTAGTATAAAACAATTCTAGCGGCGGGTGTTAAGCAGACAATGTTATGCCCTATTTTTATTCCTTAGCGAGAGGTTGGAGAAGTTATACGGCGAGGTCTATTTGCTGAACGGTTCCGGCACGGCCTTTTTCGCCCAGGTAAACGCCTGTTGAATTTACGGAGCCTTGCAGTGTGTTGGCTGTGTCTTTTATGGAGAACTGGGATGCAACGCGATCCAGGTAGATCGCCCCGACATCCTTTTCTTCCAGGGTATAGATGAGGTCTTTACCCTGGTCGTCTTTCGCCCAAATCCTTAGCCTATCGAAGATAGAATCATTCTCATCGATCCAATTGTTGCCGTCTTCATCATAAGTGGACAGCTCGGCGAACCCGTCACCGCTCTGGGGACCGAAAAGCTCGCTTCCATTATTGATTTTTCCATCCACATTCTTATCCAGCGCGAGAAAGCCGCTGCCGGGTTTTACAAAGGATACCTGTTCGGAGGTGCCGTTTGCATCGAGGTCGAATTCGAATTTAGTCGTCGTTAGCCCGGCGGCCGTCCCACTGTAATTAATAACCAGCGGGTCGATTTTCTTGGCATCCCCCGCCCTGAGATGCACATCATTGGTTTCCGCAAACTCCCTGCTCATATTCAGCGTTACGGCTATTTCGATATCTTTGCCATCGGTTGTTTTTACGATTCCCTTGGCCTCAAACGCCACAGTCTCGGATTCCGAGTACGCTTCATGGGAATCATACTCGACACCCCATCCTTGTTGTTGTGGAGCTTCCGCTGCCGCCGGTTGGGAACCTTGCGCCGCTGCGGGTTGCGGGGGAGCTTTGGGGCATGTGCCTTCGACACATGCCTTTGGCATCTTCAAAACGCCTATCTTTACTTTCTTTCCGGTCAATATCTCGAACATCGCTTCGATAAGACGTATCTTAAGCTCGTCTTTCTCATCCAGCCCTGAAAGCTCGACTGCTTCCGCGCCATTCACACTGCCGCCCTTTGCAACAACGGGGGTTTTAGCGGAAAGATCGAGGATATCGACCTTTGGTTTCGGCGCAGGTTCAAGCAATCTGCCATTTCCTTCGAAATCGGGGCGCTTATCGCCCACCCAGGCTTTTAACGTTTCGCTTTTTTCATATTTTTCTACGTATGCGCGGTCGCTTGCCATCGCTATGCTTGAACCTGCGATTTTCACCAAGATCTCCTCCTTGAGATCGCGGATAGGGAACTCCATTTCCCTCTTTAGAGAAAGGTATCGTCAGGATGCTAAGATTTCTGCAATTACCGAATATCTTGCCGGGATAGAGCATTGGGGTGTTTGCTGTTTTATGCACCAGACGATTAGTCTGCGGAGCATGGGATATTTACGGCTTTTTCGAGCTTGCCGCCCGGGAATTCCCATTTGTCGGCAAGCTTATCGTGAACCCCTCTCTTGGCTATCAACACGGGGCTGTCGGCAGTCAGGAATTGCTTGCCGGCGACCGGCCCATCTTTCACTATTATCGCAGCTATGACTTGCTTCAATACCGGTTGTCCTTTTAATATATGGGTGGACTTACCCCATCATTATATTCTAAATGGATAATTACCGGCCATCCTTATCCATCCTCTACTTCATATGCCGATCGCTGTTAGGCGGATATTCGCATCTCTCCCGGTTTCGATAAGCATATTAAGAGAAGATGTAAACACGCGACGATGTGAAATTCTACGGCACACGGGTGAATCTGATTTTTGTAATAGCGGGCAAATCAGGATATAATCTTTCAAGGATATAAACTTTGTAATGAAAACGCAGGAGGTGGGCTAATGCATATCGATTTTACTCTTATTGTAATCCTGATGCTGAACGTCGGGTTGGCATTGGCGTTCACCTACTACGGTACCCGCCTTCTTGCTTACCAACGGGTCGCCGACCTCGCGCAAACCAGGTCTGAGCACTCGATCGCGGGCCTGCAAGCGGCGTTGCGAGTGCCGCGCCCCGCGAGAAGGTATTACGTTCCCCGCATCAGGGTAAAAACGGACTCCACCGGTGATGAGCCCCCGCATATGCCTTTTTAGTTAATCGCTTTTAAAATGTTTACTGCGACTTTTAATGTGATGGTTACTACGTCGTTTGGTATGACATTCTATCACGTTACTTAACTAAGGAGGTACATCAATGAGCATATTCAGCTCGTTTTTCTCGGGCGTTTTAGGCGCCATTATGGGGTTTACCGGCGATTGGTTCATTGCCATCGCACTGTTGACCATCGCAATCAAGCTTCTGCTCCTGCCATTATCTATTAAGCAGCAGCACGGGCTTTTGATGACGCAGAACTTCAGCCAGGCTAAGAAGTTACTGGATGAGAAGTTCAAGAATAAAAAGGAACGGGTCAACAAGGAACTCATGAACATCATGAGCACGCACAAAGTAAATCCGCTCTCCTCATTCGGGGTGATGCTGGTGCAGATACCGGTGTTCTTCTCGCTGTATGTCTCGGTAACACACCTGGCCACTTCAATAGGAAGCGCGGTAATACCGTGGGTTCTAAGCGTAAGTACAGCCGATAGCCTGCATGTTCTGCCGGTTGTCGCGAGCGCCATTCAGGGGCTTATGGGATGGTTCGGTCCAACCGCCACGGCGCAGAGCCGCAATATTGCGATGCTGGCGTTACCGGTAGGTATCGGTCTTCTAGTTCTCTGGGGGGCGCCGGTCGGGCTCAGTGTATATTGGGGGTTTAACGCCCTCTTCGGCCTTGTTGAGAAGAAGATTTACTCACTCAAGTTTATCCGCGATAGGTATCTCAACGTGCCGACGGCTGACGACATGGTTAAGGGGATCGCATAAGAGCTTTCGATCTTAATAAACTCTATAAATCAGAAATAGCCCGGTAGCCCGGGCTATTTTTATTACCATTTGAGGGGTGATCCAGCTAAGAAACTAGCTCCACGCGTGACGTTTTCTCATTATCTCCCGCAACCGGTATGAACCAAAAGGTTTACCGTGACCCGGGAGAATCACCCGCGTCCCTGAATCCAGCAGTGTTTGCCAGCTCTTAAACACCTTACGAACATCCGAGGCAAACGGCGAGGCTAGCTTTAAGCGGTTTCAACTTCGATGTCAGAGAGGGATTCAGCAGAGATACGCTTGCTTATACCCAATATCTCAATCCCGACTACGCTATCGTTGGCATTATAATCCAAAATAACGCCAGGCTTAACTTCTTCTGAATCAACAATCGCCGATTCATCTAATCTAAGATATAGGGCATCGTTCTCGCGATCTATTTTAAGCCTCACTGCTCCCTCCTCTGTCGTCGATCAAAGAATACCGTTACTATCCTTTGCGGTTGCACGTTCGGATTTACTATAACACGCAGGTATTTGCCACCGCATTTATTTATCGCCTTTATGAAATGGACCGTGCCATCGTCTCTGTGCTCGACCCTCTCTGGATGCTCTAAGGTCGATTTTACCCACGTTTCTTTAATGTTCCGTTCCTTTAGCATATCATAAGCATGCTTTGAAAATGCATAATCTATCACAATGCTGCCCCCAGTGTAGTTTATGGGCGAACCACATTATTGCCTAATACCTTAATTATGCATTTGTGCTTATAATCCTTTATTTATCTCTCGCTGTCATCGTTAAATCTTCCCGTGCTTATCGGGCACTCCGGCAGGCATCCTGAATGAAGCAAACAAGCCGATGATCGAAGCGATCAGTACCAACCAGAATGTCATGTGGATACCATATGCAAGGGCATCAGCGAGCACATCCAGGTTGGCATGTGGAAGTGTCGCCCTGCGGACAGGGTCAAGAAGCAGGTTGGTAATAGACACCGAATCGCTGACGCCATATTTCTTGATAAGCGGCGACCCGGCGAGCATACCGGTAAGCGAGGTGTTCACTACGGTACCGAGCATAGCGACCAGTAACGTGCTCCCTAATATGCGCGAGAACATTACCGAACTTGTGGCGATACCCCGCTGTTTCCAGTCAACCGTCGATTGGATGGATACGATCTGCGTTGTGGATGCCAACCCCAGCCCGACCCCCATAACAAAACTGCAGAGTGCTATATAGAGAGGGCTCGATGAAACACCGATCCCCAGGTACATGATGCTTGCGATGATGCAAAACAGCATGCCCGCGATTTCGACTGTGCGGTAGCCGTAGCGCCAGATCAATCTACCCGATAGAGTGG
>NZ_JBTSLF010000150.1:0-6250 GCF_054640775.1 Candidatus Aquicultor sp.
TCAAATCCGGGGCTACGATATTCGATTTCTATGTTGTTTTTGATCTGCTCCGCGATGCGCGAGTAGAAGGGTTTTAGCTCAGTTGAATTGATAGCCTGCAACAGCTTTCCGCCTGATTGGCTCGAAATGCTCTCAAGGGTGCCCATATCGAACTCGGGCGATTTCAGAGCAATAGTATAGACTGGTACTTTCAGGTCTTTTAATTGGTCGATGCACGTCAGCGGTTTGGTGCTACTGACGGTATCGCCGCCATCCGAAAGCAGGATTATATACTTTTGCTTCAAACCCGATTTTTTGATTTGCTGTGCCGCAAGCGACAGCGCATCATAAACAGCAGTCTCTCCGGATGCCTGTATCGTGCTCATCGAGCTGATAATCTTCTTCTTGTTGGAGCTATAATCGGTGGCCAGATGGGGTTTTGAGTTAAAAGCGATTACACAGATTTGATCGTCTATTCCCATCAACCGCACAAAATGATCCGCTGCTGCTTTCGCATCCTCAATAGGTTTACCCTTCATGCTGCCGCTCGAGTCGATCAACAAGGTCACAGCTATTGGTTTAGGTTTCGCTGTTAACGGACTTATATGAACGCTCTTGATGAGCTGACCGTTTTCACTGATGCGAACCGTTCGGTCGCCGTTCCCTGCTTTTCCTGCCTCATCGAAAGCAGCGCCTGATAAGAGTAGTTTTACAGTCGGATACTTTTTGGTATTGACCTCCTGCAAAATCGTATCGGAGTACGCTACTTGTATGCCTATCAATACCCACGCTGTCAAAACGACGATTATGGCGCGAACTACATTACTAATCCGTTTTCCCATAGTCTTTCCCTTTTTGCCCTATCTGCGAGCCATCGGCTCGAATTTGAAAATATCGGGCGATACTTGAATTCCGTAATCTATTAGTTTTTGCGTAAACATAGGTCGAACACCGGTTGATTTCAGCTTGCCCTTAAATCGCCCGTCGTCCGTGACACCCATGGAGAAATCAAAGCGAAAGATATCCTGGAGGGTAATAACATCGCCCTCCATGCCTTGAACCTCGGTAATTTGCGTGATTCTTCTTGAACCGTCGCGCAATCTAGCAAGGTGAACTATCAGATTAAGTGATGAGCTTATGTATTCACGAACGGCACGCAGCGGTAGATCAAAACCGCTCATCAACACCATTGTTTCAATCCTTGAGAGAACGTCCCTCGGCGAGTTGGCATGTACCGTAGAGAGCGAGCCGTCATGGCCTGTGTTCATGGCCTGCAGCATGTCAAGCGCCTCGCCACCCCTGACCTCACCGACAACAATACGGTCGGGTCTCATACGTAGGGAGTTTCTTACCAGGTCGCGAATTGTTATCTCGCCCCTACCTTCGATGTTTGCCGGTCTGGATTCCAACCTCAGTACATGTTCCTGGTGAAGCTGCAGTTCGGCTGAGTCCTCAATGGTGACAATGCGCTCATCACCGGGAAGAAACGACGAGAGTACGTTGAGCATAGTGGTTTTCCCCGTGCCGGTTCCTCCAGAGACGAGGGTATTTAATCGGCCGGCAACACACGCCCTTAACAAATCGGCAACTTCCTGGCTCATGGTCTCGAACCGTATTAAATCTTCAACCATAAGCGGATCTTTTGAGAACTTACGTATGGTCAGCATCGGACCATTCAATGCAAGGGGGTGAACGACAGCATTAACTCGAGAACCATCGGGGAGACGCGCATCGACCATCGGTGAGCTCTCATCGATCCTTCGTCCTACCTGGCCTACAATCTTGTCAATGATCCTCAGCAGATGGTCCTCATCAAGGAATTTCCGGTTGGTTTTGTAGATCTTGCCGGCCCGCTCGATATAAATACTATCGGGGTTATTGATCATGACCTCAGTTATCTCCGGGTCCTGGAGAAACTGCTCTATAGGCCCGTATCCTAGGATATTATCGATAACATCGCGCATAATATCTTCTTTATCCGGACCAGAAAGGGGCATCGTCTCGCTGGCCAAAAGACCTCGCAAAATCTGCTCCACCCGTACTTTCGATGCTTCCTGGCCAACCCGAGCATCATCCAGATCCGGGCCAAGTTCGCTGACTAAAGCATAATGGTACTTGACCTTAAGAGCATCAAGCTCACTTTCACGCACGGAACCATTATCTATAGCAGATCCCACTTGCAAGCTGGTTGATTGGGCAAGCCGATCGGTAAGTGACATCTATGATAACCTCCTGATGATTTTACGAACGATCGGATCAGTTGCCTCGGTGTGAATGTCATCCCTTTTCTTAACATCCTTGGTCTTCTCCGCAAGACCGACAATGCTCTTGGCGACTGCCGATTTTGGCTGTTCAATAACGACAGGCACGCCTTTGTTAACGCTTCGCGGGATCACCCTATCGCTCGGTATCCGTGCCACTGCTTTTACATCTAGTGTTTTTTCAACCTCATCGATTTCCAGCCATACTTTGCTATCCGCTCGATTCAGAACAAACTTGACTATTTCAGATGGATAGCCAAGCTGCTTTAAGGTTTGAATCGCCAGTTTGATATTCTTTATGCTAGGCATATCCATAGTCGCGATTAAATAAATGAGATCGCTCTCATCAAGCGCTGTCAGCGTAATATCGTTAAACAGGGGTGGAGTATCGATTATTATGTAATCAAAGGACTTCCTGAGTAACCCCAGAATTTGCTTAACATGATTCGATGTTATCGAATCGGATTCTTGCGGGCGTACTGGAGCAAGCAATGCCTTCACTCCGGATGAATGCACCGTAAGAAACCCTTGCAACATGTCCTCATCAAGCTGGCCTATCACCTGGATCACATCATAGATGGTATGGTCGGGCGTCAGTTGAAACATGATCGCGATATCGCCGAATTGAAGGTCAAGGTCAAGTATAGCTACACGTTTTTCGGTCAGTTGTGCAAGCGCGACTGCAGAGTTGGCTGATAGGACCGATTTGCCCACGCCACCCTTTGTGCTGAAGAACGTTATGACCTTGCCTTCTTCTGATAACTGCTCATCTTGTTCGTCAGCCTTTAAACCGAAGGACTCTTTAAATCGCTTTGAAATATCTGCCGCCCGTGAAATAGACGCGATTATCTGCTCGTCGGATGACTCACGCTCAATGATATCTTTTATTCCAGCTTGCATGGCAGCACGAAGCACGCCGGGGTCGAGCGCATCGACAGCCATAATGATCGCTATTTCCGGATTGCTGATTGAAAGGCCCTCGGCTTTTGCTATCGCAATGTCCGACATGATTGATGGATCTATTACTATGACTTCTGGAGAGTGTTTCTCTATTGCTTCATCAAGCCCAGAAATGTCGTTAACGTTTGCGGTAGCTTGACCGCTGGTTTTAAGCGCTGTTGTTATCTGTTTACCAAATTTGGAATCTTCACCGGCTACTAGTATCAAACAAATCACCTACTTAAACACAGTCTTTATAGTTATGCCTTTGGTGCTTACCATCTGAGGGTTAGTCGATGTGTGAAGACCAAGCCATACTTTACCATTTTCCTGGGCGTACACGAGTTTTTCAGCATCAGCGGGAATCAGAGCAAGGGTTATTGTCTTGTTACTCTTATCGCTGGTGCTCTCCGCTTTAGATGAATCAAGCACCTTATTCCCCGGCGCCTCTTTTTCGGCCCCAATACTATCGCCGACCGCGATTACCTGAACCTTCTGAAGGAGTATTTTTGTAACGTCGTCACCGTCAGCGCCGGGATTGAACGAAGCAAACGCCGTTACTAAATCGCCGGGTTTCGCCATCTCAGCGATGCCTCGTATGCTGTCGTAAGGGATCGAAACTGCGAGATACCCTTTAGGCACCGTAAACGAAAGGCCTGCCTCGGACGGATGCTTGAATTTGCCGATCGTCAACTGTTCACCGGCGCTTATCGACACGCTCAGCACCTGGCCTTCGATGTTTCTCGTCGAAGATATCGCCTGCGATGCTACATATCGCCGGGGTATTTCTTTAAGCTCGGCAAGGTGGTCTTTGGCGATATCCTCGATGCTGGTTCCCTTGGCGATATCACTTGCCGCTACCCATACCTGAACCGTTTTCTGCTCCTCGACCGCCTGCTTCTTGATGTTATTTAAATAGTTATTTACCCCTAGGGTCACAATCGCTCCGAGTATGACTGCAATTATGATGATCACTAACCTTGGTTTCAAATAAAACCCTCCCACTTAATTAGTTTTCGCTATCTGGTTTAACCAGGCGAACCATCTTTATATTTGGCTCAGGCGGCGGTTCTGTTTGGTAAATTCCGCCCTTAACGTACTCCATGAACCTGCCTTGCAACTCGCCACCGTTCGGCGGGTTCTCAATAAAGAACTGCGCGAACCCAACGATTGCTACCTTTGACCTACCGTTAATGGCCTCATAGGTTGTTTCCTCTACCAGAGGAACTGTTATTAGCCGGGGACACTGGTTCCTGCTTTCATGCGGTGTTGTGTTGCTTTTCCACATATCCCACGTACATGAATCGGAACCAATGCGAGTACTTATGCCCTGACCGAGTGGGCCAACCATCGCTCCTGTTTTGGTCCACACATAATCTCCGATTTCGTAGTAATGAGTAGGATGCGATGAAGCATACGGATCGGCATGAAGCTCTCCCGCAATTGCATCTCTAAATGCATCACCGCCGGAACCGTTCCCCTGGCCTCCTGTCGGTGAATCCGGTAAACCTGTGCCAGACCCAAATTCTTTATAATCTAAATCAAGACCGTAATAGTTTCCCGGAGAAGTACCGTTATCAAGGAAGAGCGTGTAGAGCTTCTCGTACTCAAAACCTTGTATTTTGACATTGACACTAACAGAACTACCAGTTGAAACGTAATTAACCCCTAGGTCGACATCGGTAATCTCTTCGCTAGGGTCCCTTGCAACAATATACGCGCCCGACCCACCGCTCGGAAGCACAGTAGTATCATCTATTTTTATAGTGATTGGATAAGCCATATACCCTGAATCGGACGCCGGGAGGTTAACGGTTGTTGTCGCTTTGTAAACACCGCTGCCTTGGTCTGATAAAGCAACCGAGTAGCTACCATTACCGTTCGGTTTTGGCCAGTATGCCTCGACTTTACTTGGACTACCGGAAACATGAGCGGTAATGGCGATAGCCGTTGCAACATTCGCCTTTACGAAGTTTTCATCGACGTTTACCTCGCCGAGGGCCCCATTTGAACCAACGACGAGCGCCGATGCACCTTGCAGGAATTCTTCAAATCCCTGGTTATTAACCCTGCTGATATCAACCCTGTACTTGCCATCCGCAAGAGAAGGGATTGTTCCCGAATATTCAAATATGTCGTTAACAAAGTTGCCGCCACCTAATTTATTGCGGTAGACCGTTACGCCACTTGATAGGTCAACTACATTAACGTAGACTTCCTTGGGTTTCGGGTTTGGAACTCCCATCGGGTCCAGGTCTTTTACCCCTACAAGGTATGCAACCTCAGCTTTTGCAATCGCGCGAACAAAACCATTATTATACTTGCCGGGACTGAAGATATTAAATATTTTCGCAAAAAAGAGGTCTACCGTGCGCCCGGTTGTTACGGTGACGCTTTGCTCGTTAAGATTAACGGTCGGTGTGGCTTCTGACGCAAGATTTTTATTGAGTGCATAATCACGGGCGACCGCTTCGGATAGGCTTACGACGTTCGGATCTTTCGCTTGCATGATCATCTCTTGGCAACCGGCAAGCGCTGCAGCATCCGCAGCTGATTGAAGCTGGTGTCTTATTTCGTAAAGGTACCCTACATCAACAACCAATGCAGTGAAGCCAAGAAATACGATCATTAAAATAGCCACAATTACAGCCACAGCGCCGTTTTCATTTTCTTGTCGTTGTGTCACATTGTCGGGCATTATTCAATCCTTTGGGTTGCGGCATTCGAAAGCGTTATATCCGATCCCTTAATGCCTAATGCAGTACCTATAAACGGCACGATAATCGGTGTTTTGTGCTGTACGGTTACGGAAACCGATTCGCCGATTAGTCCACTTCGATCGCCCGCAGGGTTTATAGTTATATCCGCAGCGGTCAACGATAGACCCGGAGCGGAATTTATAATTTTCGTCTTTACATCACTATCCGTCTGCTCTAAAGCAGCCCACCGAGCGCCTTCTCGAGCAGCGTGTGTAATGGAAATAAAGTGGAAGAATATGAAACCGAACTGTATAATTCCAAAAACTATGGTAAACAGTAGGGTCGCGACACTCGCGAATTCCACGGCGCGCG
>NZ_JBTSLF010000151.1:0-6244 GCF_054640775.1 Candidatus Aquicultor sp.
GGACGTAAGGACGCTGTTTGCGTGCGCCAATACCTGCGCGGGCTGCTCGTATTCGTAGGCGAATGCGCGTATCGTCATTTTAGCAAGAGCGGTGACCGTCGCCGCCTGAAGGCCCTTGCCCGACACATCACCCACGACGATGCCGATCCTGCCGTTTGTAAACTCGATGAAATCGTAGAAATCGCCGCCCACTTTTGAGCGCTCTGTGGCCGCCCGGTAAAGCAGGCCGAGTTTAATGCCGTCAAGCCTATCCGGTACTGCAAGCAGCGCGTTTTGTAGCGTCTCGGCAACATCGCGCTCGCGCTCGTAAAGCTTGGCGTTCTCAATCGCCACAGCGGCCTGATTTGCAACCGCCTCAAGAAGCGCGACATCCGTATCGCTAAACATCTTGGCGTTAGCCGAGGCGACCTGAATAACTCCTATGACCCGGTTTCCGGTAAAGAGCGGCGCTACAGCGACCGCACTAACACCCCTTACAAGCGCCTCTTTCGATGCCCTGGGGTCGTGGCGATAATCGTTTGTGAAAACCGATTTTCGAATCTTCAACACTGTTTCCGCGAGCCCGAGGTCGTCCGGAATACCCCGCAACTGGACCGACGAACCGGCATTGTAGTGGTACTCCAGCCTGCCGTTCTCCTCATTATAGAGCCCAATTGCGCCAATATCCGCCGCAACCAGGTCGACCGCGTTGGTAACCGTCTTTCCTAAAAGCTCCTGAAGATCGAGACCCGAAGATATATCGAGGGCCACTTTATTCAAAATTCGCAAATCGTCGTTCGAGGCCTTAAGCTTGCGCTCCGATTCGCGCGTCTCCTCATAAAGGCGCGCGTTCTCTATCGCCACCGCGGCCTGGTTCGCAAGCGCCATCAAAAGCCCCATTTCCTTCTCGGTTATCCTATCCTGCCTGGTAAGCGGCGTATAGAGCCCGATCACACCGAGCGAGCCGCCCCCGGATACCAGCGGAAGGGCGATTTCAGAGTCAATGCCGGCCTGTAAGGCCACATCCTTAAATAGAAATTCCGATTTGGTCAGGTCTTTAATAACGGTCGGCTTCCCGGTCATCAACACCTTGCCGGCCACACCCTGCCCCGGCGCCATCTTAATAACGCTCAAATCTACGCCTTCGTTCTCGCTCCAAAAATGGTCGACCTTAAGCTGCTTCTCACGCTCATCGTAAAGCGCTATCCACACCGCCTTCGCATCGAAGTAGTTCCTCAGTGCAGTCGTCACGGCGCCCTCGACGAATGGGATATTAAGCGCCAGATTCATTTTCTCACCCGTCTCGACCAGGCCGCTTAACTCATTTACATATTCTTTAAGATTTATCCTCATAGTATTAAAGCTCTCCGCAAGGTCCTCGATCTCATCGCCGGTCTTAATGAGCCCGATATCCTCGTCGAAGCTGCCCCTGGCTATCGCTTTTGCCTTATCCGCAAGAACCGTGATGGGTTTGACGATGCGCTCGCTTATCCAGAAGCCCAGTAAAACAGCAAGTAAGACGATCATACTAGCAGCAACACCGCTTCTCACGATATCGGTTCTAATGGGGGCCATAACCTCCTCGACCGGCACAAACGAGCCCGCGCTCCAGCCAAGGCTGTGTATCGGAACCTGCACGCCCATTCTATACGAATTGTCGATCGGGAATGTCAACCCGGTCGAAGTAAACTCCTTGCCCGACGATGCGATTTTTATGAACCTGTTGGCACCCCAGTTCCGCTCAGATAGCAGCTTGTTCGGGAACTGGTTCTGGTAGATAAGCATTCCGTTATTATCGGTGATATTATAACCGCCCCCCGGCACCTCAAAGACAAATATCTCGTTGAGCCTCGTGGAATCGACAGAGGCGACCATAACGCCGGCCAGTTTTGATTTACGCCACACGGGTGTGATGACATCAAAACCGATCCCGCCATGCTGGTGTATATGGAGCGGTGTGGTAAACCAATCCTTCTGCGGACTTAGCTTCTTAAGGTCATAATTAATGTCATATTTATCGTGCATCAGCTTTGTGCCGACCAGGCTGGGGTCGGTAGATGCGTAAATCTGCCCGTCGGCACGCACAAAGTCTAGGCTGAAGACGGGATACCGGTTCGAAATCCTGGACAAGTACTCGCTGGCCTTGCGCCGTGTGTAGTTGTTCTCGGTGATCGCAATACCCATCGCCCGCTCGGTCGTCGAGACTTCTTTAACGAAGTGGTCAAAGTTGCTCGAGATATCCCGTGCGAAAATAAGCCTTGATTGCAGGATATCACGCCGCTTATCTTCATAACGATTGTAGTGGGTAAAGATGATTACGATGATCAAGGGAATCGTTATTGCGAGATAGCCGAGCAGCAGTTTTTTTCTAATACCGTTCTTAGGTGTAACTTTGAACATACCCTGATTATGGTTGGATGCGCTGTCGAAGTCAAAGACTAAAAACGAGGATAAAATAAAGAAGCCCCGATCCTTCGACCGGGACTTTCATGTCAGTCAAGCCGTCTGCCACGACCTAGAAGCCCTCGCCAAAGCTTCTATTTATTCCGTCTTGGCTGATATATATGATATCGGCCGCGGGTAATAATCCTTTAGCGATTTTTTGAAATTATTTTAAATAATTTTATGATAGTTTTATCCGAGGTATTCCTGCAGGTGATATGCGCAGTATTTATCTTAGCTTTGCATGTCGAGGACCGTGGGTTTTCCTGCGTCCTCGGTGTAATAGCCGATGCCCCGAATCCTCTCGTAACGCTTCTTAACTAGCTCATCAGGGTCTACAGGGCTGAGGTCTTTGAGGGCTGTTGCCAGCTCTTTTTTAAGTCCGCGGGCGACTGAGGCCGGCCCGTGGTGGGCTCCGCCCAGGGGTTCCTTCACGATAGTATCGATAATCCCAAGCTCCAGCAATTTATCCGCATGCAGTCCCAGGATCTCCGCAGCTTTCTCGGCGCCCCCTCCTTCACCGTCCCAGAGGATACTCGCACACCCCTCGGGTGTGATGACCGAGTAATAGGCGTTTTCTAACATGATGATCTTATCTCCGAAACCGATGGCGAGCGCGCCACCGCTTCCGCCTTCGCCTATTACGGTAACGATTACGGGCACTTCAAGAATGCTCAGCTCAAGCAGGTCCTGAGCAATGGCCACCGCCTGTCCCCGCTCCTCGGCCTCTATGCCGGGGTAAGCGCCCTGGGTATCGACAAACGTTAGTAGCGGCAGCTTGAATTTATCGGCCAGTTTCATGAGACGCAGTGCTTTTCTGTACCCTTCAGGATGGGACATGCCAAAATTTCGCGCGATGTTTTCCTTGGTGTTGCGCCCTTTTTGATGCCCGATGATCATGACCTTCTGTCCGTCCAGGCGGGCAAAGCCGCCGATGATCGATTGGTCGTCTCTGAACGCGCGGTCGCCGTGAAGCTCGATAAAATCGGTAAATATCGCCTCGATGTAGTCGCTTGTACGCGGCCTATCGGGGTGCCTCGTGATCTGCACTCTTTGCCAGGGGGTAAGATTTGCGTATGTCCGGATGCGCAGCTTTTCTATCTGCTTTTGCAGGAACACGATCTCCTCCGCGATATCCGCCTTTTCAGCTGATTCGAGATGTTTGAGCTGCTCTAACTGCTCTTCAAGCTCGACCAGCGGGCGCTCGAAATCATACGAGAACCTTCTCATCTGACCACCCCGCTTTCACCAAGGTAGTCGAGCACCTTCGAGATGGTGCGTTTCATATCTATCCTGTTCACGATCATGTCGACCATGCCGTGTTCGAGGTTGAACTCAGCAGTCTGAAAGTTTTTCGGGAGTTTTTGCTTTATAGTTTGCTCGATAACACGCGGGCCGGTAAAACCGATAAACGCATTCGGTTCGGCGATTATTATATCTGCAAGAGTTGCGAAACTTGCAGTAACGCCGCCGGATGTCGGGTTCGCCAGCACCGATATGTATGGGAGCCCGCGTCTGCTGTGATAAGCGATTGCCGCGCTCGTCTTTGCCATCTGCATGAGGGATACCATGCCCTCCTGCATCCGGGCACCGCCTGAGCTGCTTACTATGATGAGCGGACGGTCTTCTTCTGTTGCGAGTTCTGTTGTCCTGGCGATTTTCTCGCCTACAACAGAGCCCATACTCCCACCGATAAATCTGAAATCCATCGCCGCGACGGCCACGCTACGCCCGTCGATCTCTGCCCTTCCACATACCAGGGCATCATTCATTCCTGTTTTGTTTTTTGCGATGGATAGAGCGTCGACATAAGACTTGCCTGCTACAAATGAGAGCGGATCCTCCGGACAAAGGCCCGTCCATAACTCCTCAAAACTGCCGGCATCTACCGTAAAGTTGATGCGCTCATGACCGGAGAGAGGAAAGTGAAAGTCGCATTTGGGACAAACTTTGCTGTTTTTCTCGAGTTCTTTTGTAAATACGGGTTCGCCGCAGCCGGGGCATTTTTCCCAAACTCCGTCGGGTACGGCTCGTTTTTCGAAGGTTAGTTCAGCTGATGGGTGCTTGTTTTGCTTCTTAAACCATTCACCTATTGGCATATTTCTCCGCTCTGAAACACCAATTTCTGGTGTTTCAGCCTTAAATTATTAGTGTTGAATTCAGTATTTAGCCTGTAAAAAGTATAGCGTTTTGCAGCCTAGCTGTCCATTGCCCCTCGTATTTTCGATATGTAGGCTGCGGCCGCCTCGGTACACGTTTCTCTGTCTGCACCGATCAAGCTTACCAGGGCGCTACCAATAATAACACCGTCGGCGATACCGGCGACTTGCTTTGCTTGCTCGGGTTGCGAAATCCCGAAGCCGACGGCCAACGGTTTGTCGGTAACCTTTCTAACCCTTCCTATAAAATCGGTCAAATTCGAGGGAAGATTAGTCCTTGCTCCGGTGACGCCGGTTAAAGAAACGCAGTATATGAAGCCCCGGGCCGCGTCGGCTACCTTTTTGAGCCGTTCGTCGGTGCTGGTCGGCGACGCAAATGTGATATTCGCCAGCCCGTATTGCGCGGCGGCCTCACTCCAGGGAGCGGCCTCTTCGGGGGGCAGGTCCGGGCAAATCACGCCGTCTACGCCGCTTTCGGCTGCGTTCCTGGCAAAGCGCTCCAGGCCATAGCGGTAGATCGCGTTGTAGTAAGTCATTACGGCAATCGGGGTCTCAATCTCTTCGCGTGCCTTTTTTACCAGGTCAAAGGCGATATCAGTATTGATGCCCGTCGTGAGGGCCACTTCGGAGGCTGCCTGAATCGTCGGTCCGTCCGCAAGTGGGTCGGAATAGGGAATGCCGAACTCTATTAAGTCTGCGCCGGCTTTAGCGACAGAGATCAGCAGGTGGCGTGAAGCGTCGATATCCGGATAGCCCGCCATGAGATATGGCATCAAAGCGCTTCTTTTGTCGTCTCTCAGTTGTTTGAAGACCGCATCGATGCGGTTCACTTTCGTCATAACCATTTACAACTTCACCCCCAGCGCATCCGCGACGACTTGGACGTCTTTATCCCCTCGTCCCGAGAGGTTGATAACAATGATATCGTCTTTGGATGTCTTGTCTATCATTTTTTCCAGATAGGCAACGGCGTGCGAGCTCTCAAGCGCCGGCAGGATGCCTTCCTTCTTGGAGAGAAGTTGGAACGCAGCGAGCGCCTCTTTATCGGTTATCGAACTATATTCGGCAATGCCGTTATCTTTAAAATAGCTGTGCTCGGGGCCGACGCCGGGATAATCAAGGCCGGCGGAAATCGAGTGGGCCGGTAAGATCTGGCCGTATTCGTCCTGCAACAGGTAGCTGAGTGAGCCGTGCAGCACACCCTTGTCGCCCAGGGTAAGCGGGGCGCCATGCTGGCCGGAATCAAGGCCATGACCGGCGGGTTCGATACCGATGAGCTTGGTGTCGGTTCCCGCAAACGGGTAAAAGATGCCCATGGCGTTGCTTCCGCCACCGACGCAGGCGATGATATAATCGGGCATACGCCCTTCGGCCTGTTGCATCTGCTCCCGGGTCTCGTCGCCGATTATCCTCTGGAAATCGCGCACCATCATCGGGTATGGATGCGGACCGGCAACCGAGCCGATCATATAATGGGTTGTCTCGACGTTGGTGACCCAGTCGCGGATCGCCTCGTTCATAGCGTCCTTTAGCGTCTTTGTTCCGCTGGTGACCGGGATGACCTCGGTTCCCAGAAGATTCATCCTGAACACGTTAAGAGACTGGCGCCTCGTGTCTTCCTCCCCCATGTAAACCTGGCACTCTAGTTCTAAGAGTGCGGCTTC
>NZ_JBTSLF010000152.1:0-6244 GCF_054640775.1 Candidatus Aquicultor sp.
GAGGAATAAATTTTTATAAATAATACGGGCTAAGTCTTTTCGGGTACCAGTAGATAGCAGATTGCGTAATGCCATCCAAGCTACTGCACCCGAAAGGAAAGGGTTATGTCGAAACCAAGGCTGCAGCGCTCTCTTGGCGTACTCGATGCCACCGGGATTGCCCTGGGGGCGATCATCGGAGCGGGGATATTCGTAACCATAAGCCAGGCGACAGCTGCAGCTGGTTCGGCATTTCTGCTCGCGCTTCCTATCAGTGCAATCGTTGTGGGCTTGAGTGGTTTAAGCGCCGTTGAGCTCTGCATCCGATATCCGAAATCGAGCGAAGCGTACGAGTTCGGACGCGTTCTCATATCGCCGGTAGCCGGCTTCATCGCCGGTTGGCTCTTTATACTCGGTGGTATTACTGCAAACTCCACATTTGCCCTTGCCTTTACCGGATACTTCAACCTACTTCTGCCGGGAGTGTCGCTTAAACTTGCCACGATCGCACTCATCGCCTTTGCGACCACATTTAACTACTTTGGGATCCGTACCTCATCGCTGGTTAACGGCCTGCTGGTTACCGTAAAGGTAGCCGTCCTGGTGGGATTTATCATCATTGGTATCCCAAGCGTGAGCATGGTGAACTTCCAGCCATTTAATCCGGGGAACTTTGGCGGGCTCTTCCACGCCGCAGCCCTCATGGTCTTCGCCTATGCCGGTTTTGCACGCCCGGTCACCCTTGTCGAAGAAGTGGCAAGCCCCCGAAAGACGCTGCCGCAAGCTATGTTCGCAGCGCTTTTTATTGCCTCAGCGCTTTATTTTGCTGCCTCGAGCGTGGCTATTGGTGTTTTAGGCAGTGGCACGGTTGCACAGAGTAAAGAGCCGCTTAGCTTGGCTGCTGCCAGCTTTGCCGGGTATACCGGCGAAGTCGTGGTGTCGATCGGAGCGCTTACCGCAATTGGAAGCGTGCTTCTTACTGAGGTGTTAGCCCTCTCTCGCGTCATATTCGCCATGGCGCGAGGCGGCGATCTACCGGCATGGCTTGCCGTAATCCACCCACGCTATAAGGTCCCCACTAGGGCAGTTACGCTGGCAGGGCTGTTAGTAATTCTGCCGGCGCTCTACGCCACGATTGGCACTGTCATAGCGTCGAGTAGCCTCACGTTTCTCCTCTACTACGTTTTGATGAATATCTGCGCACTGCGCCTTAAGGGCAAGCAGACTTACAACCGGTTCATACCCATTGCGGGCCTTACTACGGCGCTCGCTCTCACCTTTGCCCTGCCGTTTAAGGCGGTTGCTATCAACGCGACCGCAATAATCGTAGGGATTGCATACTATTACTGGGTAAAGCCGCTCATAAGCAAGAAACTGGTGAATAGAAAAGAATAATAAATCGGAAAAACAGGGGATGTGGGCAAGGATAAGGGTTAATACCCAAACTAACCGGTTAGCTGGAAAGATTCTTATAGTATTTCCATAGGAATACTATAAGGGCCGTGCTCTTCAGCACGGCCCTTTGATGTTTTTCGTTAGACAAACAGCATCGCTCTATTAAATAGACCTAGCAGTGAGACTGACTATTCGGCGTAGACACCTTCTCTTTCCTGGTCATCTTCAAGAACCGACAGATCCCTACTATTGAGGATGGCAACCAGTGCGCCAACCGCAGCGGTATCAAATTTGGTGCCGCTTCCGTTAATAATCTCCTGAAGCGCCTCAAGCTCATTTTTTGCTTTATGATACGATCGTGCGTTCGTCATTGCATCATACACATCGGCAACCGCGATAACTCGAGCATGAATGGGTATGTCTTCTCCAACTAGTCCCTCTGGATAGCCGGAACCATCCAACTTCTCGTGGTGATATTTAATGGCCGGCACCAGCTTTTGGAGGCCTTTTATTGGGGATAAGAGCTTTTCTGCTATCAAAGGATGCTCTTTAATGATCTCAAACTCTTCATCCGTTAACCGTCCCGGCTTATTCAGTATATGTATCGGGATGGTTACTTTTCCAATGTCATGAATGCGGCCGGCTTCATAGATGAGCACAAGGTCGTCCTCGGGCAGACCCATCTCCTTGGCGATGTCCTTTGCAAGCTCGGCGACTCTCATCGAATGGTCGTTTGAGAACTGATCGACGGCGTTAACCAGGCTATTGAGCACCGAGACGTTCTCGACATATGTTTTCTCTAACTCAAAATAGAGCTGGCTGTTATCGATTGCCGTCCCGAGTAAAGCACAGCAGGCCTTTATCGACTCAACAGTTTCAGGAGATACCGGGAAGGTAGCCCTCCACCCAATGTTTAACGCTCCCAAAACTCTTTGCTTTGTCTCTACTTTCATGGATATGAAGGTCCGTACTGCGGAGGCCTTTGCTATTTCTAACCGTTGCCCGTTAAAATCCTCGATTGCTTCAAGTTTTGCTTTGACCCTATGAGTCAAAGCATATTCTTCAGGGTTTATCGTTCTAATCATGTGTTCGAATTTTTCAGGGATACCGTAATTATCCTTGAGGACAAAATTACCGCTCTCTTTATCTTGTAAGTAAAGGGCCGCGATTCTAATCTCCGGAATACATGAAAGGCTCTCGATAAACTTTTGCGTGAGTTGCTTAACAGACGGATCATCATGTAATGAAAAGGCTAAACTGCTGAACAACCCAAGTATTAACTTACGGCGTGCTTGGCGTTGGCTGTCGATGTACTTTTCGTCCTCGCCTTTAAGGATGTTCATAGCGCTTCTGGAATATTCAAGGCCTATACGCTTCTCGGCTTCGGGAGCTGGTGCAGTATATAGATCAAAACTGCATGGCCCGGTTTCTGGGTTTACGTTAATTGCCACTACCTTGCTATAACCAAACGATAAAAACCCGAGACCGCCTATTACTCCGCGCATAAATGAGCAAAGCGAGGGTGAATTACCTTCCTGAAAGGGACAGCGTTTAACTCTAAAACGCATCCGATCTTTCTCAATTGATTCCGGGATGAGTTGATAGTCGAATTCAGAATAGAGTAACTTGGATATCGCATTAATAAACAGGGCCTGCCGCGGCTGGCCTTCTTGTAGGTCGAGCACCTTTTTTACCCGCCACTGCATTTGGGCTGCGATCTTTAACCCTATGCTAGAGGTTGTCGTTTCGGGCAGTAAAGAATCATCGATGGTTTTTGCAAACTCGCTGATTAATCTTTTTAATAAAGCCCCGTTTTCCATACTGCCTCCCTTACACTTAAAGCGCTCGATTTCAAAGTCACGAACTATTAATTACTCATCGGTAAGCAGATGGGATAATTAATAGCTCGGCACTAAGATATATACGACTAATTCGGATGATAACCCCACAGTTTTCGCCTAAACGTCCTCACAACGCAATGACCGCATCCAAAAAAGAAGCTAAAGCTTTTAAACCACAACTCTTTAATTCCCCGAGGATAATGTCGATATTAAAGACTAGCTAAAGGAGTTAAAATGTCCAGCAATCGCAAGAAACCGTTGAACGCTACGAATATCGTTGACACCAAGGCTCAGCGCAAGGGCGCCGAAGATCTCTTGCGTGAGCCTGACGTAGCGCACCAACAAGCTCAAGACATGCTGCGTGAGAGCGAAGAGCGATACAGAAGCATTATTAACGGAGCGGCCGAAGGGTTCTGGCTGATTAATCCACAGTTAGAAACAGTTGAAGTGAATGAATCGCTCTGCAGGATGCTCGAGTATAGCCGTGAAGAAATGTTGGGCAAAAAGCCCTTTGATTTTACAGATAAAGAGAACGCAAAAATATTCAAGGACCAAACATCAAGAATAGCGGGCTGTTCCCAGAGGCATTACGATATTGTCCTGAAATCTAAGAGCGGCAAGGACATATATACCAGGTTCAACGCGACTACTGTAAGGGATAAAGACGGAAACACGATCAGCGCGTTCGCATTTGTAACCAACATTTCTGAGCTTAAGCTGATAGAGCGGTCTTTGCTTGAATCGAAAGAGAGGATGGAGCAGTTATACAGGGTTATACCGAGCGCTATCTTTACTGTTGATGCGGACAGCATTATAACCGGTTTCAATAAGAAGGCCGAGGAAATCACAGGATACGCCTCTGAAGAGGTAGTAGGCAAGAAATGTTCTATCTTCGCAATTAGTAAGTGCTTGAAGGGATGTAGTCTTTACACACGCAATGTGGCTAAACCTATAATGGGCAAGGGATGTACCATAAAAAGGAAAGATGGAGAAGAACGCATAATCTCTAAGAACGCGGACCTGATAAAAGATGTCAATGGCCGTATAATCGGAGGCGTCGAGAGTTTTGAAGATGTAACAGAGCAAAAACAGGCGGCCGAGATGCTTAATTACATTGCCTACTATGATGCGCTTACCGGCTTGCCGAACCGCATGCTCTTTTATGATCGTTTTACCACGGCGATCAATAATGCAAGTAGAAACGGTGACATGCTTGCGATCATATTTCTTGATCTCGATAACTTTAAAACCGTTAATGATACATTGGGTCACGGTGTCGGGGATCAATTGCTGCATGATGTCGCCGTCAGACTTAAGGATAATTTGCGTAGCGCAGATACCATTGCACGCCTGGGGGGAGACGAATTTATAGTGTTGCTGCCACGGCTCAGGCGCACGCAGGATGCCGCTAAGATTACACAGAAGATTATTGATTCGCTTAGGCCGCCGTTTAGTTTTGGCGATCGCGAATTTCATATTACCGCCAGTGCCGGGGTCGCCTTATACCCCAATGATGGTGACGGGGCACATGCATTGCTAAGGAACGCCGATATAGCGTTATATCGCGCCAAAGAGTATGGGAAAGATAGTTATCAATTCTATATCCCCGCTATGGGGGATAAGGCCCTCGAGCGATTAGCGTTAGAAAATAGTGTGCGCAAGGCGCTGGAGAGGCAAGAATTTCTTCTCTATTACCAACCGATTGTTGATCTTACAACCGGTAATATTGTAGCCTTGGAGGCATTACTCCGTTGGCAACATCCCGATCACGGGCTGGTCTATCCATCAGAATTTATCCCTATTCTTGAAGAAACGGGTCTTATTATTCCTGTCGGTGAATGGGTGGTCAATACCGCGTGTAAACAGGCCAAAACCTGGCAAGATAAAGGACTTCCTCCAATACGCATGGCGGTCAATCTTTCACCCAGGCAGTTCCAGCAGGAAGGCATGGTAGAGATGATATGCGAAGCGCTCGACAAGAGCGGCTTAAGCCCCGAATATCTGGAGCTTGAGATTACCGAGAGCGCCGTAATGAAGGATGTGGATTCCGCAGTCACGATGTTCCACAAGTTGAAAGAGTTGGGGATGTATATCTCAGTCGACGATTTTGCCACCGGTTATTCGTCGCTAAGCTTTTTGAAGAGGTTCCCCGCAGATACGTTAAAGATCGACCAATCGTTTATCCGTGATGCCATACAAAACACGAACGATGCCGAGATCGCCCGAGCGATAATCACTCTGGCGCACAACCTTGGCATGAAGGCGATTGCCGAAGGTGTGGAAACAGTCGAGCAGCTAGAGTTTTTGCGCAGGCTTAAATGTGACGAGATACAAGGATACGTTTTCTCACGACCGTTACCGGTGCAAGAGGCCACAGAGTTATTGGCAACTGAAATGCGCTTGTGCGCGTAAGGATATGAGCACACGGTAAAAACCCCTCGGCATAGTAAGCCAAAGGGTTTTTCTTTTATGTTACCTCAGATAAACCGAAGCGGTTCCGTTGGGATTTATAAAGCGCAAACGGGGACCTCCTTGTCCAAGCTGGACGCTGCACCGCTCACTCGCTACCACGTTAAGATCATCAGGGTTTTTATTCTTTGTCTTACCCCCTTTTTCATCTTTAGCGGTAAGGTCGCCCAGGATTTGATGTGCTTCAGCGGCGATGCGGGCATTAATCTTTTCGGGTAAGACGATATCCAGATTCCCGCCGTTGTTTTTAATGAACCAATCCTTTTCCCCCCGATCGGCGGTCATGGTTATGTTTCCAAGAGAGGAATCGATCTCCAATGCCAGATTCGCAGGAACGGTAATCTCTAACGGGCTCTCCTGTATTCTTCCCGGCAAAAACCATTTCTTCGGTTGAATCCGGTGGGTTTCAATGATAAGAGTTCTTTCTTGCCGTCTTATATCATATCCCTTATCGTCTGCTACCATCCGGCGGGCTTCGTTTTGGCTTACCGCCATCAAGCTTACGTTGCCGCGAATCTCAACCGCATTGCTTTTCGCAACTCTGATTCGAATATCTTGGA
>NZ_JBTSLF010000153.1:0-6139 GCF_054640775.1 Candidatus Aquicultor sp.
GGCGACGGTCTGGATGATCTGCTCATCGGCGTCAAGGGGTTCAAGGTGGATCCGGTTCCCGATCCCCGAAACGGCTGGGCCTATCTGCTGGGCGGTCGTCAGACACCCGCCAACACCGGCATCGGAAGTGTCACCAACGGCAATGCGCTGAGCGACGACACCGTCATCGGCTCGGCCTGGACGGCTTACGGTTCCGCCGGCATGACGTCCCGCGCTGTATTTGCGTTAGCCGGGTCGAACAACAACCTCTGGTTCGAGGCGAAAGCTGTCGGGTCCGGGTTCAATGACGTGCTGATCAAATTTGTCATGGATTCTTCCATTTCGGATCCGGCGAAGGCGGAATTCACCGACGCAGCTACAGACATCCTGACGATAAAGATCAGAAATCGTTATGCCACCGCCAATGACGTGATCAACGCGGTGACCAATAACGCGGAGGCCGCCGGTTTCAGGGCCAACTTCACGATTGGTCTGACGGCGGAGCAGGTGATGAACCTGACCGACCACGCCGGATTCAGGGTTTATGACGCCAGCTTCGGCGCGGGTGTTTACGCGCTGGGCGATCTGAACCGCGACGGGTACGATGATTTCGCTGTGAGCAGAACCCGTGAGGATGCCGGTTCTGCTCTGGGCAGCCTGCTGGTCTTCTACGGCCGGAGCAGTTACGGCGCCGGACCGGCGGAAGCCGCGGATGCCTCCAACACCGCCGATGTCCGCATCCAGCAGGCCACCGCAGCCGAGATTGGCGCCACTTCGCTTGTCGCCACGCTCCAGGCGTCGGCCGGCGATATCGACGGCAGCGGCACCCTGGATCTCATCATCGGCCAGACCGAGGTCACCCGGATCAGCACCGTTTCAGATAATTATAATGCCAATGAGATCCTGAGCCGGAATCAACAGGGATCCGTTTACATCTTCAAGGATTTCGCTGAAATCGAATTTAGCCAGAGCAAGAGTATCACGCTCGCTGCGGCCAATCTGACGATGGATGGTGAGGGCGAGTACGATCAGTTCGGCATTCTCTCCGCTACGCCGCAGATTGATCTCGACGGCGACCGGATTGACGATCTGCTCCTCGGCGCGGCCATGATGGACGGCCAGTTGGACGGAGCGAAGAAGGATGCCGGTCAGCTTTACGCCATCTATGGTCATTACCAGCAGTACGAGATGCCGACGACCGGCTACGCGATCCTCACCAACCGCGTCATCACCGGCTCGGGCAATTTCCTCGTCGATACGGGGATCGGCCGGCCCGATCAGTTCTACGATCCGGATCTGGACGGTGACGGCATCCTCGATTCGACCCGTTACACGCTGCTGCCCGGAGAGGGCCAGAAGTGGTACCGCTTCACCACGCTTGGCGACGGACAGCTCGGCACAATGATCCGGCTGACGCCTGCCGCCTCGGCGGGCATGACCACCCGCCTGCCTGCCTATGACGGCGTCATCGAGGGCGGTCTCATCGACGTGAACGGCATAACGGCCAACGGCGAGTTATTCCTGGTCCCTGCCCCGGCGACCGCGGGCGACACCTTCAGCATCGTCTTCCAGTCAGGTGCGCTCAACGTTTCTTATGAGGCCGGAACAAAGACATTGACCCTGACGATGCCGGTCGGCACCACCGTCAACCAGTTGATCGCCGCGATCAATCTCCAGGGGAGCTTCAAGGCCGCTCTGGCGGGTACGAGCAACACCGGCGCGGGTGTTATCGCTGATCCCGATGCCGTCGCCCTTGACCAGACGCTCGACCTGAACCTGATTCTTTCCGGAGAGGGGCTGGAGATTGGACAGGGCAAGGTGGCGATCCTCGAATTCGACCTGACGCCGTATCTGGCCTACATGGACGATCCGGAAGTTCTGGCCCGGGTAGCCCTGCTGCTGACCGGCCTCTCCGGCGAGTCGGTTACGCTCCCCGCCAACGTCTCCCAACTGACCGTGGTTGGTGGCAACCGCATCTTCTTCACGGCGCTCAACGCCGACGGTGTTTATGAAATCTGGGGCAGCAACGGCGCCGCCGCCGGCACCTTCCTGCTGAGCGCCGTCGGCGGCACGCCGGCGAACCTTGTGGATGTGGACGGCGCGCTCTATTTTACCGTGAGCGGCGGGACTATCAGCGATAATCTCGGCACCACCAAGGCCGATCACCTCTGGCGTGTGGCGGGCAACAACCCGGATACGATGACTATCGAGTTTGTCGATGAGTTTGACGAGGCGCCGACGTCTGTTGCCGCCGTAGGAAGCAAGCTCTATCTGCTCATTGACGGCAACGTGCGCGTGGACGGAGATTATCTGCGTTATGGCGGAAACATCCTGGAAAATGCCGGCGAACTGACGATGGTCAACGTGGGTGGAACAACCGAGACCCTGTACTTTGTGGCCGATTACGTGAACATCCCGACGCTGTTCGCCGCGACTGCCTCAACGCCAGCCTTGGTGGGCACATCCATCGCGTTGACGGGGGCGAGATCGCCCTACGTCTATGTCGATGCATCCGGCAAGGAAATCGTCTTCTTCAAGGCGCCTAAGGACGGCAATACGGTTCTCTGGTACGCCGAAGGCGCTACAGCCGTCACTGTTTACGATGCGAACAGCCGCAGCCTGAAAAATCCAGGCAATTTCACGCTCTTCCAAGGATTGTTGTACTTTACGGCGGACAACGGTGCTTCCGGGACCGAGCTGTGGAAGACCGAAGGCGCCACGTTCACGCTGATCGACGTCAACAGCGGCGGCTCGGCCAATGTGGACAACCTCTTTGTTTACACAAATGGCACCCCTGCTACAACGGATGATATCCTCTACTTCAGCGCCAACGGCGGCGCCAATACCGGAACCACGGCGTGGAACAACAAGGGCGCCGAGCTGTGGAAGACCGCCGGCGCCTCCGTGTCACTGGCGGCCGACATCTTCACAGGGACTGCGTCCTCTAATCCCGGCGAGTTTGTCGAGTACGGCAGCGCTGTCTATTTCGCGGCGACGGGAAGTACTGTAGCAGGGGAGGAACTCTGGAAGACAGTCCCCGGGACCGGCGAACACACGCTTGTCAAGAATATCTACACCGCCGATGACAAGAGTTCCTCGCCGCAAAATCTTATCGTCCATGCCGGCAAGATTTACTTTACCGCCGCCGATGCCGCTCACGGGCGCGAGCTGTGGGTCAGCGACGGAACGCCTGACGGCACCGTCCTGTTCAAGGATATCTACAGCGGAGCCACCGATTCCGGCATTGATGATTTCATCGTTTACACCAATGGCACATCTGCCACGAACGACGACGTCCTTTACTTCACTGCCAACGATGGTCTCAACGGGATGGAAGTATGGATGCTCGGCACCGGCGCGGCCACCGTCACACTTTCCCCGCCGGGCGACGACAACGATATCGTGCTCACCAGCTCCAGCCAGGAGGGCGGGGTGACGATAAAACTGGTGCATGACGACAGCCTTGCTGCCGGCGCGGCCGATGCGACCGGCTGGTCGTCGGTTGACAGGACATTGACCGTCCGGATCGACAGCGGCGTGACCAAGGCCGAAACGGTGATTGCTGCAATCAATGCAACCAGGGTATCCAGCGGTCACGGTCTGACAGCAGCTCCAACGGGTGATGCCACAAGCGACGACGGCACGATCAACACACTCCCGGTTCCGACCGCCAGCGGCGTGGATGCCACGCCCGTTTCCTATCCGCTGACGATGCCTGGCGCCGACAACGACATCCGGCTGATCGGTGAAATTGGCGCTGACTACTCCGGGCTTACGGTCAAAATCATCGACGACGGCCCCAACACTTACGGGAGCGTTGCTGAAACGACTGATTACAAGGGCGCCTGGGACGAGTACCATGCCAATGCCGCGTATGCCTCCAAGGTGCTGACGATCTACATCGAGACGGGTAAGACGACCCGGATGGACGTGATGCGCGCCATAGGAACCGCCGATATCCCCAACGACGCCATACCGTTCACCGCCGAAGCCGCCGTTGAACTGAATAATGATGCTGAAGGCAAACGGATCCACGGTACCGTTGGCGTCGCGACCCGCACCGATGGCGGCAGCAACGGTGTCAACTCCTCGGTGGTTATTAATGCCGCCGGCGATCACAATGCCATCCGCTTTGTTGCCAGGACGGCGGGAACTGCTGCGGATGGTCTGCGGGTATTCTATCTTGATGACGGAACTGAGTCGGGTAACAGCGCCACAGTGAGCTATAACAGCACGGATAAATTGCTTACCGTGAAGATCGACAGCGATTCCACGACGGCCCAGACCGTTATCACCGCCGCCAACGCCCTGGTGCAGAACAGTTTCAACACAACCTATCAAGCCGTAGCCGTAGGCCCGGGCGCCGTGGTTGGCGCCGCGGTCGGTCTAACGAGTGGAGGGACGGACGTTGCGAAAGCCTCACTGCTGGTTGCTCCGACTGGAAGCAACAACGATGTCATTTTTGAGGCGGAGAATAATGGAGCATCTTATAACGGTATGGGGGTCGTTTTCATCGATGACGGGTCCATCTTAACAGCCGACGCCGTTCCCTACTGGGACAATACCAACAAGCTGCTCATCGTGGTCATCGAGAGCGGCACGACCACGGCTGAAACCATCATCGGAAAGGTGAACGATACTGGGTTCGCCGATAACGATATGACCACTTTCCGGGCCTCCTACCTGGCCAAGCGAACGGGAGATGCGACGACCGATAACGGTGCCGTCGTTCCGACGGCCACCGCATATGTCACTGCCGGGGGTGTTGCCAGCTCTACCAAGTCAACCGTCACTATCGATACCACGGGATCCGACAACGACGTCGTGATCAGCGCTAAGGCCAACGGCGACAATAACGGCACTATCGTGCTCTTTATTGACGACGGATCGATGACCTCCAACGACGCCGCCCCGTATTGGGACAGCGCTTCCGAAATCCTGACCGTGCGCATCAAAAGCGGCGTGACCACCGCCCAGACCGTCATCGACCGGATCATGACCTTCACTTCGACTTCGATGACCGCCTTCCGCAACACCTACGAAGCCGCAGCTGCCGCCACGGGAATCATCACCGCGCCCACTGCGAAGACTGAAAACGGCACAGAAGGATCCGTGAATGTTTCTGACGTAACCGAGGGCGGTTTGGCTGAGATAGCCGCGTTGGCAACGGTATCGGGGATCAACTTTACGGCCAGTCATGTGGGTAGCCTGTACAACGGCGTTGCCGTAAAAATCGTTGCCGATGCAAACATGGAGGCCGGCAAGGCATTTGCCACCTACAGCGGCTTGACGAAGACTCTGACCATCCTGATCAATGGAACGAGCCAGCCCACCCAGCAGACGGTTGTGGAAGCCATCGCCAACGCGACCGGTCTTTACCCCTATGCAATGGTTCGTGTGGCGACCACAGCTAATCTGTCGGCCAGTTACACTGGCAGCAATACCCTGACGGCATCGGCCAATGGTTTAATCACGCTTGACGGTATCGATCTGGCACTCAATGACCGGGTGCTTGTGAAAAACCAGACGACGGCTTCGCAGAACGGGATCTATACGGTGACCCAGGTGGGTGTTGCAGACTCTGCACCGTATATTCTGACCCGGGCAACTGATTTCGACGCTAATGCGGAGATCAACTCCGGCGCCTTTGTCTATGTCGGAGAGGGTACATCACAGGCAAAAGAGTACTGGGCGCTTACGACGACAAACGCGTCAGGCATTGTCCTCGACGACAACCTCTACTGGAGCGAGCTCACGACGGCAAACGCCGGATTCAACCTGCATGAGGCAGCGCGGGTCGCTACGACAGCTAACCTTTCAGCCACTTACTCCAGCAATGTCCTGACGGCGACGGCAGATGGCGCGATATCGATCGACGGAGTCAGCCTTGGCTTGAATGACCGCGTCCTGGTCAAGAATCAGACAGACGCTAAACGTAATGGTATTTACATGGTCACGCAGGTTGGCGACAGCAATGATCCGTACATGCTGACACGTGTGGATGATTTCAATCAGATCAGCGAGATTGCCGTCGGCGCCTATGTTTATGTGAGGGAAGGAGGCACGAACGCGGCGAAGGGCTGGTCGCTTACCACGACAGGGTCGATTACACTCGATACAACGAACCTGACCTTTGACGCTTACACCTCCGATATCGTCG
>NZ_JBTSLF010000154.1:0-6066 GCF_054640775.1 Candidatus Aquicultor sp.
ACCAAGAGGCCAATTCCACGTTCCATCACTTTTCAATAACGCCAGGCAGCTGAAAGGATCGTTCCCAACCATACCAACATATCCATAGATTTCAGTCAATCCGGTAACTACTTGAGGCGTTCTTGTGAATAAAGTATTTTCGTGCTGGACCCAACCCTTGTCCGGGATAAATATATAAAGCTGCTGTTCTGTTGGTGCAAAAAATCTTATCGAGTTCCCGTAGTTTTCTTTGCCGCCGATAATATTTGTTTTTGTCAACGTTCTATAATCATCCCTTATCGAGTCCTTTGTAATATCTATTCTTTGGTTCCCTTGTGTTACTTGGAAATCGAATTGAGATGGGAAGAAGATTTTACCATCATTATTCACAATCCCAAGTTTGGAAGTGCAACCAATTCCGTTTACCATTTGAGAAGGGATTTGGTTAACTGGATCGTATTGCTGATAACCGTTATCTCTAAGAATAACGAAATCTAAATTTGAGTTTACTTCAATCCCCACAATATCATTACCGTCTTTTGTATCAAGACTTTGATAATTCTCGGCGGGGATAACATCATATTGAGCCGGAGGAGAGTTAAATATAAAATTCTTCCAAGTTTTACTATCATAAGGATTCAATAAATACGTTGCGTTGCCCGCTACTAACGCTTGGTCCCAAGATGCCACATATTCTTTCGTGGGAGTATAACCTAAAGCCGATATTAGAGATTCACCTTGCACATAAGCAGCATAATCTATGTTGAAAAATCCACCACTAGTTTGTGTGGCTACATCTGATAGAATTAAAGTTCCCGTACTATCAAGCGTCCATAATTTATCTGATGCCCCAAGCGCCGTGCTTTTAGAAATATCTATTTCTTTTATTAATCTCGGACTCTCTAAAACTGAATCAATCCCATCTCCCAACGCTAACCAAAATCTTATTTTAGTTATACGTTTGTTCATTGTTGCAAAACGAATTGTCGGGATTATGTCCATACTCTCGCTTGCCGAATATATCTTATATGGTCCAACACCTGGTAGACTACCGTCATATATCATAAAGTCATCTTTTACTACAAATTCATTAAAATCGTCAAGGATGGCGGTAATTATTAATTTGAAATATTTCCCGGAAGGGAAATCCGTAGAAGTAGTCCCCGTTACCGCGCTGCCGCCTTTCTTTACAGTAACCGCGAATGTTTCTGCATCTGAAATAATATTATACGGATCGAGAGAAATAGTATCTAACTTTGTTATGTTCGATAGTGTGTCGCCGTTTGCTAGAGTATCAATTTGCCAGTATTTCTTTCTATAACCTATGCCAACAGCTAATCTATTGGCCACCGAACCCCATCCTATTCTTAAATCATTCAGTACTCGGTGAAAACACAAGTCCGATGATTTGATTGTACTTTGAGATGCGAAGAAAGGGAAAGGTGCGCTTAGTGCGCCCAATGGTTGATAGTTCGCCATAATTAGAAGATTATCGGAAACATCCCAATCTGCCCTTGTTAGTTTGAACCCGTTTGGCGCAAAGGATGTTATTGTCGCCCAATTTTGTTTTGCCAAATTATAAACAGCACTCCAAAGATATATGCCACCGCCGTCATAAGAAGAAACAGTATAATCATAACTTAGTGCCGTATGCCCAGAGATTGTTACCGGGACAATCTTATTCAACCACAACCAAGCATTAGTCCAATCCGTCCCGTTAAAATAAGGGTACATCCCAACCGCTACATGAGGATAAGCGCCTGCCGCCCCTCTTTGAAAATAAAACACTACTTCCCTTGTAACCCCGCCAAGTTGAGAAAAAACATGAGTAGTAAAGTTTAGATCAGCCGCCCAAGCAAACCCTTGAGCAGCGAAGTTCGGTTTTGTTATTGTTGCGCCATTACTATCTTTTAGCAAAATCGGGTTTGCGGCAGAAAGCATATCCCCATCTTTTTCTCGAAGTTCAATATTACTGCAATCGGCACACTCATTTATTTGAGGAGTTCTCTTAGTAGAAATACCAAGAAAGTTCTTTATTTCCGTTTCTTGAAAACCCATGTATATCTACCTTATGATTGGTTCTTTTTAGATTTGTCATTCAAGAACTGATCTTCGACTTTCAAACTGTCTTTGATGTTCTTTATGCCCGCCTCTATAACGGATGCCAAGGATTCCGGAGGTGTCTTTGCAAGTTCTTCATAGATATACATTTTCGCTTTTGCCAATGTCAGATCCACAAACGAATCTCTAATATCCAAGGTATCGCCTAAACGATCATCGTTATCAACAGTTAATTTGACGGGAAAGCGATTATAATAAACCTTCAAAGATCCCCAGTCAGTTTCAAACGCAATAGTTTCGTATCTATTTAGAATAAACAATTTTTCTCCGAACAGATAATAGAATACTTCCTTATTCTTTTGGTTCACGTCCAAAAGGTTCTCGAATTCTAATGGACTTACAAAAATTGCATTTTGCGGCGAAGATAATGCGGCTTTTGGAGTATAAGAAATACTTGTAATGCGGTCAATTCTCAACTTTGCCGCACCTGCATCAACTGAAATATCAGCACTTGCCGTTAGAAAAGGAGTAGGGTCAACGACCAATTCAACTTGCCCAACGCCAGTTGCACCATCCTTTATAATGAAATTGGCACCATAATCTTCTTTTTTCGTTACCTCATCTAATAAAGCCGCAACATCTTGTGTAGCAATATTTATATAATCTACCAAGGGAAGCGTTTGTATTTTATCCGGCGCTAGTTGGTTCAAAAGAATTCTTAGAAAACCAATCGCTCTTCCCACCGTCCATTGTTTTGATGAATAAACTATTGATGGCATTTTAACCTCACTTAGTATTTGTTTGATCTTCTAAATTGGTGTTTCTCAAAAATGCGATTTGGTTATTTACACCCTGATTAATTGAATCGGGAGGAGAAGATTGAAGTATCTCATATATTTTTAATTTTGTTTTAGCCAACACCAGCCCTAAATAAACATCTTTGATCTCCAGATAATCAGTTGTAGTTGTAACCTTTTTGGGATAACCGATGTAATAAAGATCAAGAGTAGCGCCAATCGTAAGATCGCCACCATAAAAATTAATGTCGTTACCGTTTCTTGCCCAAAAGATTGTACCAGTTGTGCTTTGCAGAATATTTTTCAAGTTGTCAAATTGTGCTTGTGTAACTTCAACGCAAAGTCTTTCCCCTGCAACCTGTGAACTATCCACAATCTTAACGATCTTGTTCACCGGGTTAACAGTAAATCCGGAAATACTTGCCGTCCCATATTTGCCCGAAACAGTTACCGGCAATGTTGTTTTAATTCCGTAATCAAATATTTTTGTAACACTTAAAAATTGCATCACTTCAGCTAAAGATGAGTGCAAAGCATCAATCACAAAATTATTCTGGATTTTGGTTGTGCCTATTTGATTAGTTAGCACTCTCAAAAATCCGAGAGCGTCATTCAACGTCCAATCTTTTGAAGTCATAATATTTTTTACTCCTATTCTTTAGCATCATACCGGCATAATTGCTCGGCTATCTCCGCTATCTTTGAATTCCATTGGTCAAGGAATGGTGAATCTTCCGTGTTGCCACCCGAAGAACCGTTAGTCATTGACAAGTATATCCCTTGAGTTTTATCTAATGGCTGTCTGATGAAAGTTATATCCGCGCTTTTAGCTTGGAAAGCTGCATCATTCGGTAGGAAATAGATTGTACCGTTAATTTCAGTTACTACCGGGATTGAAGTAGACCCCTTAACTTGTAAGGTCCTTCCACTTTTAACGGTTAGGTAAAGATGGGAAGGCATAATTTCAGCTTGTTTACCATCTACCACGGCTTCAAGTAATTGGAAATAATCTAAGTTTGGTGTAGCAATCGGATAGGCAGAAGCACTAGAAGTAGTTATAGTCCTCATTTGGACTAACTCCGGGAATACTCCCGCGAACATCTGTTTATTACCACTTGTTTTCTGCCAGACATCATTGAATAACTTGAACATTGCGCGGTTAATATATCTCAATCTATCCGCCGCCGTGTAAATTGTTCCGTCTGTATCACCAGCTACAAGAACATCGGCGGAAGTGTATTTATCGTTCATCCTTCCGGCTAAATCAATTGATATTTTTTCAAGTTTGGGGTTATTCATTATTTCACCACATACATTCTTTTACTGTTTCTTCTTCTGCGGATTGATTCCCGAATTTTGTTTTCTCTTTTATTTTGGCATCAAATAGATTGTACCATTTCACATCTCCGGTAATCGCAAACAAGGCCAACCACTCAATATCTTTATCGAATAGTTCTGGAAGTTCCGGATCTATCTTATCGGATATTGTTGTTTCGGGTGCTTTATTATTTGTGATTAACTTAATCGAATCGCCATCGGTAGAACTATCGGGAGTAGCGTAAACATTGAGAACGTGGTTTATAATAGTCCCAAATGTCGGTTGCGTTATTGAAGTGCTGGATTTTAGTATCTCATTCCATCGGTTATTAGAAACCATAGAGAACCGGTAAGTCCAATCCTCCGGCGTAATGACTGTCTTTATCTTATCAATAATATCCCGTTTAACCGGAGATTTGAGCAAAGGATATTCAGAAACATCTTCGGCTAAACTTATTTCGTAAGTTTTTTCCGGAAGAACCAAAGGGAAAATCTGTAATTGTGCTTGCCGCATCTCATCATAGATTTCCTCTTTGAGAATCTTATTTACACCATATTCGTAATTCTTCGTAAGTACCCGGTGTATTCTTCCGTAAATACTTTGACTTCTATCACCAGCAGCCATCAAGAAACTCCGCAAAATTGAAAAGCTATTTACCTACAACCTTATTTGTCTGTCGATTTTTATTCTTTAGCTTTTGCTAATTCATCCTGAATTGTCAGAATATCATCAATCAATTTTGCTTTGTTATGGTCAACAGTTGGGGCTATGCCTTTCAGTTCAAAGAAGATCGAACCAAGTTCCTCTTCTGTAAGTGCTTGAAGTTGTTTCCGCGTAAGAGGTTTTTTCTCCTGGGCTACTTGCTTATTTGCATCTGCCAAGTTAGGCATCTTTTGACCATCAGTTAATTTGTAACCGTGTGCCAGAAGAAACGATGTATGCAAAGGACTTACTTCTATTGTTTTTTTACCGTTTGTTAATTTTACAGTTTTCAATTTTCACCTATTACAGTTTATTTTTGATTTAGTCTATTAGGAGGAGAAGCCGCTAACGGCTTCCCCTTTTCAATACCTAATTTTTACTACTTAGTTTGCGGCTGCACTTGATTTCCAAGTAGTAGCGCCAGTTTTGTAATGAGTCTTATAAGCTTGAAAATCTTTGATCGAACTTCCAACTGGGAAATTGTTATAATCAGCAAGTGTGATAGCGGCGGAACCGGTATAGATTCCTTCAACGTACAAAGCGCCATCAACACCGCCACCAATAACCTTAGCTTCCATACCAACTAATCCGGCAGTAACACCGAATAGATCAGGCCAAGCCGTACTTCTTTGTTCGGCTAAATTGATTTTGTCGTTCATTTTATTTCTCCGAAAGAAATATTAATTACTTAGTTAATTAAGGAGAGGCATTTCTACCTCTCCGGTAAAAATTTTATATCGTGAATGTATCCGGGCTGTAAGTGAAATAAACAAGCGAAGAACTGTTATCATAAAACAGATGAGCGCCATTACCTAACTGGTTATCATCGTCAATGATGTCGGCTCTTGTTGCGCCGTAAATCATTCTTCCACCATCTTCAAGTTTCTGACCGTGATCAGCTGTTTCTTGAGTTAACAAGAATCCTTTCCCTTCGGCTGCCAAGATTGCGCCAGCGCCTAAAGCGATTGCTGGTTTTCTGAATCCTGGATCTCTAGGTTCATCCATGTAATCAGCATTAGCGCCGTATTGAACGCCTGTGCTTAATCCATTGGTAGCTCTTGCAGCGAGGAATTCAGCATCACCGGTTATGTAAGCCGCCGGAATTGTATCATCCACAATAAGCATAGCATTTTCGTAGATGTAAGATTCCATAGCCCCGGTAAAGATTGGATTATCTTTGCCTTGACCGTAAGCATAATACATAGCATT
>NZ_JBTSLF010000155.1:0-6025 GCF_054640775.1 Candidatus Aquicultor sp.
GTGGCGGGGGCGATAACAACCAGGTCCGCCTCCTCGCTTAGCGCAACGTGGGATATCTTGCCTTGCAAATCCGCGGCGAAAAGGTCGGTCAGAACCGGCTGACCGGTTACCGATTGGAACGTCAACGGGCTTACAAATTTCGTCGCGTGCTCGGTCATGACCGTTTTAACGACCGCACCCCGCTGCGCCAACTTGCTCGCGAGATCAGCGGCTTTATAGGCGGCAATCCCACCGGATATGCCAAGTGCTATTGTTTTCCCGGAAAATATATCCTCGCCCATGTTCCCTTCCACATACCGTCATGCCTTAATAATCGCTGTTCATCTATATCGACATGATAACCTGCCAGGATAATAATGACAAACAAAACACCCAGGGCTTGGGCCCTGGGCTACTATTGCTTTTTTACTTGCTGACTGCTTCGTTATTTGATTCCCTCGACTAACCTCTCATATGTGATCAGACCCTGAGAGATTTCTTCGAGCGCTATGGTCAAGGGTTTACTTGAGAGGGCATCGATTTGCGGTGGCCGCACCCTTACCAGATCGTGTCGCTTTATTGCGCTGAAATAATCATTGATTTGCCTCGCCCGCTTTGAGGCTGCAATTACGAGAGTATACTTACTGTCGACCTTGCTCAAAAGTCTGTCGATATCCGGCCTCTTATCGATATCCGGTCTCGCCACTAACCATCACCTTCACTTTTTTTAGCTCGTTTTTCAGCCTTGACGATGTCAACCAGCTCATCGACGGCCTTTTCCACATCATCATTTATTACCACATAATCGTAGTTCTTAGCAAGCTCCATCTCTGTTTCTGCGTTCTTAAGCCGCTCTCGCAACTCGGCATCGGTCTCTGTATTGCGAAGCCTAAGCCTCTCTACAAGCTCCGCCATCGAAGGGGGCTCGATAAAGATACTAATCGCTTCGGGCATTTTCTCTTTAATGCTGGCCGCGCCCTGGACGTCTATCACCATAACCACGTCTTTTCCCGATTCGAGCTCTTTTTTAACGACCGATTTTAAGGTGCCGTAGTAGTTGCCATGAACCATGGCCCACTCAAGGAAGTCCCCTTGCCGAATATGGTCTTTAAGCTCATCCTCGGCTAAAAAGTAGTAATCGACCTCGTTAACCTCACCGGGGCGCGGTTTTCTGGTGGTCGCAGAAACTGAACGAGTAAGAGAGGGGACTCTCTTTAACAGTTCGTCAGTGAGAGTCCCCTTTCCCGCTCCTGATGGACCAGATATAACGAACACTTTCGGGTCTGAATCCATCTAATTCACCTATTTACTTGCTTACTGAGGTAATCAGTATTTCTTTCTGTTTACTCCCGAGACCCTGGATTCTCCTGCTCGGGCTGATACCTGCATCCTGCATAATCTTCTGGGCTCTGGCTTTTCCGATGCCCGGAAGGGATTCTAATAAACTACTAACTTTCATTCTGGAGATGATCGGATCGTCAGTTTTGTTGATGATGTCTTTGACGCTTACTTCTCCGGCTTTGAGTTTCTTTCTGAGATCTGCCCTTTTTTGTCTTGCTTCTGCTGCTTTCTTTAAGGCATCTTGCCTTTGCTCTTCAGTTAATTTCGGTAACGGCATAACTCCTCCTTAAGTTAGGTAGTCGGTCTTTTTTAATACAACGGTGATTATAGGGGATAGCTAGTTGAATGACAAATGCTAATTGTAACTATTTCGTATGTTATTATCTATGGTGGGTTTTCATCCGGCACAGTTCGCGTCTTTATCCAGGGCATCTAGCTGCCCGGATATTCGTCGCGATCGTTGCCAAAGATTGCAGTGGTTCGTCTAAAAGTTCGTTTTTACCCCTATCAACCTAGCTAGCAACTTTATCTGACTGTACCACCCTCCCCTCTAATCGGTCGATGTTCCTTTGTAAAACCCGAGGTAACAAAGGCACTAATTTACATAAACCTTGCTGACCTGCGTATTTATCACATTTCTATGTATATTACTGCTTTTCCTGCTTTTTTGCCAATTAAAATATTATTTTTTTGCGTTCTGCCTCTGTGATTTCCGTGACGATTTTAGACGCTGCGGCCGCCGGATCACCGGCTTTAAGAACCGGTCTCCCTACAACCAGGTACGATGACCCTGCGCTAATCGCTTCGCCCGCACTCATAACGCGCTTTTGATCCTGAACGTCCTCGGATGAGGATCTAATCCCGGGTGTGATTATCACGAAATCATCCCCGACCTTCTCCCTGATTCTCGAAACTTCATGCGGTGAGGCCACAATCCCGTCCAGACCGCTCTTCTTAGCCAACACCGCCAGATTTACCACTTGCTCCGGAATTGCGTTCGCGATGCCTATTTCCCCAGCTCTCTCATCATTTAAACTGGTCAGAACCGTTACACCCAGTAAAATGGGAGGTCGGATGCCCAGTTCCTGCGCCGATTCTCTGATTGCGTTTGCCGCGGCCTGCATCATATCGACGCCACCCATGGTGTGGATGGTCGTCATGTCGACCCCCATTTTGACCACCTCACGACATGCCCCGGCAACCTGGTTCGGGATATCGTGCAGCTTGAGGTCGAGAAACACCTTCGATCCACGGCCCTTAAGAAGCTCGATCACACTGCGGCCTTCCGCTAGAAACAACTGCAGGCCTACCTTATAAAAAACAGCGTTGTCGCCAATTCTATCGCAAACCGCCGCGACCTCGTCGCTGCTAGAAACGTCAAGTGCAATTATCAAGCGTTCTTTAGGTTCAATCATTGCCAATAAACACCTCGTAAAAAACAGTATGCGGTAAGCAGTAGGCAGAATCAAACCATCTATCTCGCATTGGTTTAGCTACGCCTAGACGCTAGTAAGTTACAATCACGGCAAGTGCACCCCAGATTCTTCAGTCACTATCGTTCCTGAAGAATGACATCTAGCGATGGTCTTGCATTAAACCCACATCCTAGACCTGCATACTCCCTACTGCCTACTCTGCCTACTAAGTCTTAACTTTTCCAATAATCTGCTTAATATCAGTTAGGTCGCGCTCTTTCAGGAACGCTTCTATGCCGTTTATGATTTCGATCGTGGCACGTGGGTTGATGAAGTTGGCGGTGCCGACCGCGACTGCTGTTGCGCCCGCGAGGAAGAACTCTATCGCATCCTCCGCCGTTGAGATGCCCCCGATGCCGATGATCGGGACATTTACCGTCTGCGCTACCTCCCAGACCATGCGTACGGCGATGGGTTTGATCGCGGGCCCGCTAAGACCGCCGGTGATATTGGCCAGGCACGGTTCGAAGGTCTTTATGTTGATCGACATACCGACTACCGTGTTGATGAGCGAGATCGCGTCAGCGCCAGCGCTGACCACCGCTCGCGCGATTTTTGAGATGTTATAGACGTTAGGGGTGAGCTTTACTATAAGCGGCAGGTCCGTGTTGTAACGAGCGGCCGCTGTCACCTGCTCTGCCAGCTTAGCGGACGCCCCGAAAGCAATCCCGCCAGCCTTGATGTTAGGGCATGAGATATTAAGCTCGATGCCGCTGACCCCCTCGACACCCCGTAAATCCCTGCACATCTGGGCATATTCCTCAAGCGTGTTGCCCGCGATATTCACGATAACCGGGACTTTGAATTTGCGCATGTAGGGTAGGTCGTGCTTGAGGAAATGATCGATGCCTTCATTCTGCAGGCCTATCGAATTCAACATGCCCGAATTGGTTTCGCATATCCGGGGTGGCTTGTTTCCTACGACCGGTCGCAATGTGACCGTTTTCGCGACAAGCGCCCCCAACGACTTAATATCCATAAACTCGCTAAACTCACGTCCGGTCCCAAAGGTGCCGGATGCGGGCATAACCGGGTTTTTCATCTTTATCCCGGCAAGATTAACGCTCAAGTTTACGCTCATGGTTTCTCCATCAAGCCGTTTACCGGCCATAATCATCTTCCTCTTCGTCGTATTGCAACTTCTCCATGACCCGCTTCTCTTTGCTTCGCTTGTAATCGGCATCGTCGTGGATGCGGGTTCTGGGGTTTATGTCCCAGGTTTTTCGCTCTTTTTTCTGGTCTTTGTGACTAATCCGAATCTTGAGTTTCTTGCGTTTCACACTCGCAACCCCCGGATGGAAGCTGATTGACTTCATCTTGGTCCCATACAAGGTCGCGTGCATTAAACACGGGACCGTCTTTGCATACCATCTTGTAACCTTCCTTGGTGACACAGGCGCAACCAAGGCAAACGCCGATTCCACAGGCCATCTTGGCCTCCAGGGAAACCTGGCAATCGATGCCGAAATCATCCGCGGTCTCGGCAATTTTTCTGAGCATGCCTTTCGGGCCGCATGCATAAATCACCTGCGGTCGTATCTGGTGAATCGTGCGGTTGAGAAGATCGACGACCGTGCCTTTATGGCCAAGGCTGCCGTCTTCGGTGGCGGCGTACGTCTTTTTCCCCATGCGCTTGAAATCGATATAGCGCAGCAGCTGGCTTTTAGCTTGAGCGCCGACCATGGGGTAGAGTTTAACGTATCGCTCGGCAAGCTCCTCCGCCAAAAAAATAAGTGGTGCGACGCCGAGTCCGCCCGCGATCAACAACGCCGACTCGATCCTCTCGGAATACGTAAAGCTGTTGCCGAGAGGGCCGATCACATCCAGGCTCTCATGTATTTTAGCCTTGGAAAGCGCCTCGGTTCCCTTACCGACTACTTTAAACAGGATTTCAAACGCACGACCGGGCACAACGCGGTGGATGCTGAACGGCCTTCTTAAAACAAAGTTATCGTTCTCGCTCCCGCACAATATATGGACAAACTGGCCCGGTTTGGCGTTTCTTGATATCTCGGGGGAAACAATGGTGAGGCTGAATACCCCCGGAATCACTTCTTCTTTTGATAAAATATCAGCCTTGACTTGAAACATCTCCATCCCTTAGAAGAACTTTATAAACGTAGATTAAGAGCTATCTTAAAAAATGATGAACCATTATTGTTAAACGTTCGAAATCGAACCAAGTTACGGGTCTTTTAGGGCAAGTTGGGCAATCACACAGAAATTCTACGAATCCTGGAAAACACTTTCCATATCCGCGTCCCCTTGATTTTGGTCCCCGGCACTTAGCCCCTTATAATGATAGTCTTGAATCGCTTTTACATCCAGACTGCCGCTCCGCAGGGCTTCGATACCCTGCACTACGGCGGTTGCCGCTGCCAGGGTGGTGATACACGGGATTCCGTACACCGCCGAAGTGGTGCGAACCTGATACCCGTCAACGCGCGTACCGGTTCCCCATGGGGTGTTGATAACCAGGCCCACTGTGCGGTTCTTGATAAGGTCGACGACGTTCGGCCTTCCCTCTTGAACCTTCTTGACCGCTTCGGCTTCGATTCCGTTTCTGTTCAACATAGTCGCGGTCCCCTTTGTCGCGTATATCTTGAAGCCAAGCCCATCCAGCCGTTTGGCAAGCATGATAATCGACCTCTTGTCGCTATTCTGAACACTTATAAAGACGCTGCCTTCTGTCGGCAGGTTAAGCCCGGCGCTAATCTGGGCTTTTGCAAATGCGTTGCCGAATGACGTGTCGATGCCCATGACTTCCCCGGTAGATTTCATCTCCGGGCCGAGCACCGTATCGACTTCCGGGAACCGTCCGAATGGCAGAACCGCTTCCTTGATCGATATATGGTCGATGGGCGGCACCTCTGAAATCCCCATCTGCTTGAGGGTTTTTCCGGCCATTACCTTTGCCGCTATCTTTGCGAGCGGCATTCCTATCGACTTGCTGACGAATGGGACGGTCCTCGATGCGCGTGGGTTGACCTCGAGAACGTAAACGGTCTGCCCTTGCACCGCATACTGGATGTTTAGCAAGCCGCGTACGTGTAATTCCTTCGCCAGTTGTATGGTGTATTCCTTTATTTGTTGTATAATTTCTTCGCCCAAAGTATATGGTGGGATGACGCATGCGCTATCGCCCGAATGAACGCCCGCCTCCTCGATGTGCTCCATAATCGCGCCGACCAATACATCGTCGCCGTCGCAAATCGCATCGACGTCGACCT
>NZ_JBTSLF010000156.1:0-5953 GCF_054640775.1 Candidatus Aquicultor sp.
ATATGGGCTTTTAATATCTAGTACTAGCTCAATATAGTTAGAATCCAGGTTATGTTTAGAGCGGAAGGAGGACTTATGAGCAAGCGGAAATATTATGTCGCAATAGGCGGATGTGTAATTGTGTTACTATTAGTAGCTAATAGTTGTACCTCAGCGAAAAATACCACTGCGTTTGTTTCGACGACATCGAGTACGCTAGCAGAGCGAACCACGACTATGATGCCGAACTCAAATGAAGAGGATCTGCAAAGGGCTCGCGCAGCTTTAAGTAAATTCTTCACATTGTTGCATGAAGGAGCATATGGAGAGGCGACGAAGTATTATGGCGGGAGCTATGAAGTTTTACAGAATTGGAACCCACCGGTTAATAAAAATGATCACGCAGCTCTTCTCGAGGCTGGATGTAAGAGTCAGCTAGGGTGTTTTCTGGTAAGAAAGATTATACGTGAGAAGCAACTTTCCCAAGACACCTTTGGATTTGCTGTCGAACTCACCGCATCCGATGGCGACCTTTACGTTCGTGGGCCCCTTCCGGGGCAAACCAAAGATCAAGCAATAAGTCACTTTAATTATGTCGTTAGAAAGGCAGGCGATCGTTTCTTAGTACAAAGCCTTCCGCCTACGATACCATAGAACTCATCGCACAGCGTTCTATGGTTTGAATAGCGCTGTATTAGGGCTACAAAGACAGAGGTTCGAAAAGACGCTCGGGAACGGTACCTCCGCACGAAAGGCGTAACGATCTGGGCGCTGTCTCAACCAGAGACTCGGCGAAATTGTATTACCGGTAAAGATGCCGGTTTCCTGCAGCAAGACGGAAAGACCCCGTGAACCTTTACTGCAGCTTGACATTGGATTTTGATTCATCATGTACAGGATAGGTGGGAGGCTTTGAAGCTGAGGCGCAAGCCTTGGTGGAGCCACCCTTGGGATACCACCCTTGATGTATTGAGGTTCTAACGGTAGGCCGTAATCCGGCTACCGAACAGTGTCAGGTGGGCAGTTTGACTGGGGCGGTCGCCTCCTAAAAGATGAGATTTCCCACTCTTTTAAGAGTTAAGACCCCAGGTAGACTACCTGGTTGATAGGCCGCAGGTGGAAGAATAGAGATATTTGCAGCCGAGCGGTACTAATTGGTCGAGGACTTGATTGTCACGAGACGGACGCTGTGTAGTTTTGAGAGGTTCAATGGTAATAGTTGAACTCTTTCAGAGCGTTCAAGGTTCATGGATCCATGGCTTAAAGGTTCGGTGAAGAAGTAAGCCGGGCCAAAGCCACGAACCACGAACTTTGAAAAGAATGCTCAATGGGGTATACTATTGAGCAGCTTGAAAAGTTAACCTTTTCGGTGGCTATAGCGAGGGGGAAACACCCGTTCCCATTCCGAACACGGAAGTAAAGTCCCTCAGCGCCGATGGTACTGCTCTGGTAACGGGGTGGGAGAGTAGGACGCCGCCGATTCTATAAGGCCTCTAAGTTAATGCTTAGAGGCCTTTCCTATTTTATAAATATCATCATCGGTAAAATTATGACCTAAAAGTTAAGAATGGTTACAATGTAATTTATGCAATCCGAAAAGGTTCATTTCACAGAAGAGAAAGAAACGATGCTCATGACCCTGTACGCCAGGGCGCTGCAGAGCCGTTCGAAGGACCCGATTCTTCAGGATAAGTGGGCGGAGGACGCGGTCGACCGTATCGATTACGATTTCGGGAAATTCAAGGTGGGTAAGCTAAGGGCTCTCCTTATAGCGATCAGGGCGAAACAACTCGATCTGTGGACGACCAGGTATCTGGCGGATCATCCCGACGCCACCGTCCTACATCTGGGGTGCGGCCTGGACAGCCGCGTGTACCGGATCGACCCGCCTGAAGGCGTGCGCTGGTTCGATGTGGACTACCCAGAGGTCATCGAGTTGCGCCGGCGTCTGTATCCCGAACGGGCAGGGTACCGCATGATTGGCTCATCGCTAGCAGATCTGGGCTGGCTGGATGAGGTTCCGGGTGATCGCCTGGCGTTGATCGTTGCCGAAGGAGTAACGATGTACCTCACGGAGGATGTCATGAAACTGCTCCTCAACCGGCTGACCGCTCACTTTCCCTGCGGACAGATAGCGTTTGATGTCCTTAGCTCTCAATCGGTTCGGTGGATGGCAAAAACCGGTGGAAGTGTTAAGGGAACCAGCGCCACCTTTAGTTGGGGGATCGATGACCCTCAGGACATCAAGAAATTGGAGCCGCGTCTCGATCTCATCGCTGACTTGCGGGCGCCCCACTTGGCGGGGTTCTCTAGAATGCCCTGGGTAATGCGCGCGCTTGTTCGCATGATGGACTCCATTCCTGCTCTACAGAGGATGAGGTGCCTGCTTTATCGGTTCTAGCTGTGGAGGATACGAATCTATCGTTTTGGTTTCATAGTTTTGTTGTATCAAATCCGCTAGCCACAATCAAGTTTCATCTGTTTTGTCCTCAGTTATTTACATTGACAAGATAGCAAGCGTTATCTTAGCATTACCATAGCCCCATACTTGTTTCACCGCGACCAAAACACAAGGAGACATGGTAATGAAAAAACTGATTTCTGCTTTACTTGTAGTGCTTATGATCCTAGCGGTACCGGGGGGTCTGGCAACAGCCGGTACTGGTGCCGCGCCCCACATGAAAGCCAGCAGCGCGGACATGACGACGCTCGTGTTCAAACTTGGAAGCCTTAACTATACCGTTAACGGTGCGGCAAGAAAGCTGGATGTAGCCCCATTTTCAACTAATGGCCGCACGCTCATCCCAATTCGCTACGCCCTGGAACCATTAGGCGGACAGGTCTCCTGGGATCAGGCACAACAAAAAGTTACGGTCTCTTTGGAGCCAGTCGATATCAATCTGTGGGTTGGAAATGCAACGGCGGATATAAACGGGGTCAAGGTTCCTATCGATGCAAATAATTCAAAAGTGATGCCGGTGAATGTTAAGGGCCGCATCTTTGTGCCGCTCCGTTTCGTTTTGGAGGCTATTAGCGCCGATATCATCTGGGGTCCCGACGATAAAAGCATTACCATAAGATGTCCGAAGCCGGACATGATTACGTATGATGGTACTGAGTTCGTTATGGATTACCCCGAGATATGGGATGTGTTGGATGAGGACTTATTTATCGCGTTTAGCTCACCCGAATATGAGGGCGTGATAGTGGAAACAGAGGCTTTATCGGGCATGCCTATGACTTTGGATGAATACACGGATGCGAACATCGATTTGTTAAGGACGATCTATCCGGGCATAACCTTTATCCAATCGACAGATGTGACCATCGGCGGTAATCCTTGGTATCTGGTAGTGTATACAGCGAAATTCGAGGGCACAGCCGTTAAAAGCATGGAGGCTTGGACGGTTGTAAACAATAAAGCATATCGTCTAACGTATGACGCTGAAGCGGCGACATACGATAATTACGTAGACACCGCGGCGGAAATGTTCGATTCTTTTAAGATAAAATAAGGGGCGGGTAAAAACCTTTTGCCGAAGGCCGGAATAGAATAAAGCGCTTTGTTTTATGTAACTATCATGAGCCCGTTTAAAAACGGGCTCATGTCATGTAGCGACCCGCTTATGCTGCCTGTAGTCCCTTAAGATCCTGGATCATCTTGTCGACCTCCATGGCGGGCATGGTCATGGTTCTGAGCGTACCGCGGGCGCCAAGCTCGATAGCCATCTTTACCATCGTGTCGTTGTCCGGGGCTTCGATTAGATTTACGAAATCGTAATCTCCCATGACCATGTACTGCGACATTATTTTTACGCCGAACTTCTCTGAGACCTCATCGTTTACTTGTTTGATTCTTTCAGGATTTTCTCTGAGCGTTTTCATCCCGTCATCGGTCAAGCTGGTGAGCATTACAAACATCGCCATACCGTTATCCTCCTTTTATTACAAAACCGGCTTTCAGCAAACTTTGTACCCAATTGCGGGAAGTCTTATGGTTCATTACCAATGACGAAAGCAGTTACGATACTATTTGACAAAAATACCCCCCTAGGGTATATTTACGATTAATATACCAATTGGCTAAGGGGTTGATAGATGTGAATGTAGAGGATTTTGCATACGTTGTAGAAACCGAGAAGAGCTTTGAGGAAGCATCGGTATCGGTATTGCGGGCCGTCGAGCAAAAGGGTTGGGCGGTATTTAATGTTATCGATATCAGCGAGAGGCTGTCATCCAAGGGATTCGACCAGAAACCGCTTAAGTTAATCGAGATGTGCAACGGCAAACATGCCAACACATTCTTGAATAAGAGCAGGTACGTGTCGCTGTTTATGCCATGCCGCATCAATATTATGGAAGAAAACGGCAAGATCAAGATCGCAACGATGCGCGCGTCCGTAATGTCGCAGTTCTTCCCAGAGGTTTCAGCCGAAGAGGCAATGGCTGTTGAGAAGGACGTTATCGAGATCATCGACAACGCTAAATAACGCAAGTATTACTAAGGCTTTTCCGGCACTAACCTTGCCGTCCGTTAAGGGCGGCAAGGGCCTCCTTTGCTATCTGGGAGACCGTTCGTTCCTGCAGCTCGCCATCGTCGTAAACGTGAATGCGGCTCTCGTCCTGCAGCAGTCCTTCAAGGGTCTCTTTAACATCGACTACCAGGCCTTCCAGAACTCGCACATCTGAATCTCCGATTACGCCAAGCGCCCACGCCGCGTGCCCGCGTGTCGTGTTGCTGGGGTTTCTCAAGAGCCCGACGATGTGAAATATCTTATCTTTTAAAAGGTCGGGGCGTTCTTTGCCGATTCTACGCACCGACCACAACAGCCCCTTCCGAATCCTGCCGTCCCAAATATATGAGAACATCTTGGGGATGGCTTTGCCGAATTCATCGGGACGTGCGGCAACGATGGCGCCGATCGCCTCCATAGATCCCCAGCCCGTACCGCCGGATTTGTCTTCTAATGAGACAAACAGGCGGGTTAACGTCGTGTTTACCTTCTCGCGGCTCATAATATCCGGATGCTCCGCGATTCGCCCGAACGCCTCGGCGGCCCGCCAGTGCAGCAGGTCGTCCTCGCTGTAGAGCAGCGACCGCAGGTATTTAAGAACGCCCCGCTCGCGGGCGGCCAGTTCCACTACCCCGTCGAAGTCTTTCTTCTCTAACAGACTCTTAATATCATCCTTTAATGACAAACAAATCGCTCCTTGTCGGGAATAATACCCGGTATCGTATATGTGTCACATTTAACTCCTGCTATTACTTTAACTTAGAGGTGCCGGGCAATCAATTATTATTAGATTACGGGTTCCACATTCCAAGCTCTGCAAGGGACTTCGTAGCCAGCTCTCCTACGGTCGTGGGCTGTAGCTCGCCTTCGTTATAGATCGTCAGGGGGCCGGTATCCTGCTGCAATTTCTTAAGCTTGTCTATCGCATCGCGGTTGTATGTGACGCCGATCGCCCATGCAGCGTGCCCGCGGATGGTGGGGTCGGGGTCGTCCAGCAACTCGATGATGGCGGGCGAGGAGTCTTGCACCAGGTCGGGCCTTTTCTCGGCGATCTTTCTGGCAGACCACAGAACGCCGCGGCGCAGGATGGGGTCTTCGATAAACGACATCACGATACGGCCGAAATCGAGATAGCTGTTAGGTTGATGTGCGACAACCGCACCCAATCCCTCAGGTGCGGGCCAGGCCGTTGAGCCGGACTCCTCGGCCAACGACCATACCAACCTCCGCGGGATGTTCCTCTGCCCATCTCTACCGCGCGCCCCTTCTCTGCCCGCAACGATGCCCAGGGCTTCGGCGGCGCGCCAATGTAGCAGATCATCGGTTGAGTACAGAAACGAAAACAAATACCGTACCACACGCCGTTCTTTCTCGGCAAGGTCGGCTATTTGCTCAAATCGCTTAGCGTCTAGAAGCCGCTGCACCTCGGTTTTAATACTCAATCTATCGACCTTCGTTTC
>NZ_JBTSLF010000157.1:0-5882 GCF_054640775.1 Candidatus Aquicultor sp.
TTCTTTATTTCTCGTCTTTGGCCTTTATCTAGATAAACCGCGTATTTTCACTTCTTTTTGCTCCAAATTTGTTTGGCCTATGTGCGTATTTTTGTTTTTTATGGGTATCTAGCGTTATTACTAGATGGGAGACGTCGTAGGAGGTGGGTATGGGATATCCAACCAAGGTACAACTCATCAAGAGAAAAGCGAGCGAGCAATGGTACATCAACTTTCCCTCGGCTGTGCTTTATGCCGTCGGATGAGCTGTTCTCTCTGGACTACAACAAAATATCATGCTGGAAAAGGGCCAAACGCGAGAACAAAGGGCCACTAGTGGCCCTTTGTTCTCGAAGAATGGATGAATGCCGGCACTAACATGCCGTCATCGATACTGTTAACGGGTTGATCTAGAAGTTGTAAAGCTAAAACTATAGCTACCTGCAAGAGCATTTCCCGCGGCGTCTTTCACCGCACCCGCGGGGACAGAGACCGTATAGGTCGTTCTTGTCGCCAGGTTTTTTGTCGGATCAAGCACAAGGACATTACCGCTAATACTCTTGTTGATTGTAACCAGCCTGCCCCTGTTGTTTTCAACCGTGATAGTATCGTAGGCGCTTCCCGCCTGGATGTTCTCACTAAACGTCAGAGTAATCGTATTGGCAACCGCAACGTCCGTCGCGCCATTAGCCGGGTCGGTGACCGTCACCGTCGGCGCATTCGTATCGATGGTATAAGCGCCGGCGTAGACCGCGGATACGTTACCTGCAGCATCTACGGCAATGAACTTTAGAGTCGTTGAAGCCGTGATGGCAATAGGTGTAGCTGCATACATGCTGCTTGCGGCGGTCGGATTTGTGCCGTCGGTCGTGTAATAGATAGCCCCCGGTTCAGAGGCCGTAAGCGTTACGGATTGGGCTGAGTTATAGAGGCCGCCTGCCGGAGTCGCACTTGCGGTCGGTGCTACGGTATCGACAGTAAAGGTCGACTGACTAGAGCTTGAATTTCCTGCGGCATCCGTGGCTGTGACTTTAACCGTATGCGTGCCGTCAGCGAGCGATCCAAGGTCGGTATCGTTGGCCGCGCTCACCGGTATGGTGTCGACGCTAACGACCACGTCTGCGGTTGGGTCATCGACCGTGTAACTGAGCTGCGGCGTGGAGTCGTTTGTTAGGCCGCCATTTACAGGCGAGAGTATTTCGACCACCGGAGCCGCGCTATCAATCGTATATATCTCGGTGTAGACCGGTGATTGGTTGCCCGCATCATCGACCGCAATGAATTTAAGGGTGGTCGTTATCCCAATGCTGAGCGGCAGGCCCGAATACCGGCTGCTCGCTACTGTAGGTGTGCTGTCATCGGTTGTGTAATAGATCGCCGCCGGCTCGGAAGCCGTAAGCGTTACCGATTGAGCTGAGTTATAGAGGCCGCCAACCGGGCTTGCGCCGGCGGTCGGGGCAATCGTATCCACCATAGGCCGGGTGAAGAAGTACAGGTCATACGCAGCATTGCCGTTTCCTGCGACATCCACCACGGCGCCCGTTGGAATAGAGACCGTCACCGTGCTCTCATAAGCAAGATCGCTTAGCGGAGTGATGACCAGCGTAGTGCCGCTAAGGCTCTTGTTTATCGCAACAGAGCCGCTTCTATCCAGTACCGCTATACCATCAAAAGCAGCGCCTGCGGAAACATTGTCGCTAAAGGTAAGCGTAATGACCTTGTTGATAGGCATGTTGCCGGCAAACATCGCCGGGTCGCTGCCCGTAATCGTTGGGACGGTAGCATCAACGGTAAATGCCGATTGAGCGGAGCCTACGTTACCGGCAGTATCGACCGCGTACACTGTAACAATGTGTGCGCCGTCGGATTGCACGGGTAGCTCCTGCCCGTTTCTCGTACTCACCGAAGCTCCATCGACGGTTACCGCCGTCACGCTGCCATCACTAATCGTATAAGAAAGAAGCGGCGTATTGTCGTTCGTCAGGCTACTGTCGGCAGGAACCGTTATCGATACAGTTGGCGGTGTGGTATCGGGATTGGCCTGCGTCGAGAAGTAGAGAGTATAGCTAGAAGCAAGAGCATTTCCTGCTGCATCTGCCACCGCACCCGCCGGAACCGAAACTGTCACCGTGCCCTCATACGCCAGGTTCCCCACCGGATCGATGGTTAGCGTAGTGCCGCTGATGCTCTTGGTTGTCGCAACAGAGCCATTTCTGTCAGTCACCGAAACGTTGTTATATAAACTACCTGCAGAAATGTTCTCGTTAAAGGTTAACGTAATCGTTTTATTAACAGCCACATTACTTGCGGACATCGCCGGGTCGCTGCCTGTAACAGCCGGCGGAGTCGTATCAAGCGGGGCTGTCACATCAAACGCGTCGATAGTTATCGCCGTGCCGCTTGAACTCGCATTTTTGTTTCCGCTAACCTCGATTTTCAATGTGTGGTTGCCAAGCGCAAGGCCGGATTTTGTATAGACCAACTGCTGGTAATCATCCGCTCCGTAGAGGTCGGCATCCTGAACATAGCTTCCATCAATATACACCCTCGCGATACCCGCTGAGGTGCCCCTGTTGGCAACCCAGGTAACGCCGGTGCCGTAAAACGAGTAGGTCACCGAATTCCCTGTCGTGCCCGAGTATTTGTAAGTGCCGCCGCTCGCGTAGCTTGAGCTTGCGCTCGCCCAGCTACCTGCATAGGCTGCACCGCTACTAATCTCCTCGTCGTTTACGATATTAGTCGTTACGGCTTTTTGAGCGTTTATGCGCCCGTAGCCGAAATAGCTATCCCTGCCGGCCGCTCCAAGATCATCGGTTGTTTCCTGAATCATCCTGGCGACCTGGCTGTTGGTTTTGCCTGGATACCGTGAAAGAATCAGCGCTGCAAGGCCTGCTACATGCGGGCTTGCCATCGATGTTCCGGACATCCATACATAACTTGAATTGCTCGAGTTGTAGCAGCTAAGGATATAATGTGCCGCAACGCCATCGCTATTACCACCCGGAGCTGCGATATCTACCGCCGGCCCGTAATTCGAATAGGATGCTTTCTGGTCATCGGTAGTGGTGGCGGCAACACCGATAACGTTTGGATATCCCGCCGGATAGCTTGCCGCACTGCTGTTATCATTACCCGCTGCAGCAACGACCAGGCATCCCTTACCCTGTGCGTATGAGACTGCGTCGGCCAAAGTGGTCGAGTAGTCGGGGCCGCCGAGGCTTAAGTTGATGACTTTTGAACCGTGATCGGCAGCGTATGTAATCCCGCTGGCAACCCAGGAATCGTACCCGCTTCCCTTGGAGTCTAGTACTTTAACGGCAAGAATCTTAGCCCCCCAGGAGATACCGGCAACGCCCTTAGCGTTATTAGTGAGCGCCCCAATTGTCCCGGAGACGTGCGTGCCGTGTCCGTTATTATCATATGCGTCGGCATCGTTGTAGGCAAAGTCATATCCGTTGATGACTTTACCGGCTAAATCCTCGTGGTTGTAATTAACGCCGGTATCGACGACCGCAACCAGGGTCTGATCGCCGGTCGTTACATCCCAGGCCTGTGGGGCGCTGATTTTAGCAAGATCCCACTGGTAAGCGGAATAGTAGGTGTCATTTGGGATGGCAAAGGCCTGAACGCGATGGTTGGGCTCGGCATACTCCACGCCGGCCATCTTCTTATACTTTGCGACCGCAGCGCTTACACTAAGCCCGGCGGGCAGTTTTACTTCGTGTACCTTCAGGGCTTTGATCTCGCCGATTTTCTGCGCGCCGACGAGCTTATGAATGCCCTCAATCGCTGTATCGCTTACAGATGGTTTGAATTTTACAAGTAGCTCCCCGGGAACGGTCCCGCCCGAACCCTGGTTGCTTACTGAAGCCCGGATCGGCAGGTCCGGCACCGCTGCCGAGACAGGAAGAATCGGCATTAAAGAGAATACCATTGTGCATACCAGCACAAATGCCAAAAGTTTACGCTTGTTACCCATTCGTTCACCCCTTAAAATACGTGCGGTAATTATACAGATGTAAAGACTTGCATAAGGAAAATTTTAACACGACTGAAGGCATATTTGAAGTGTAAACCGTTACTTTAGTTGTAATACGATGGTTCGGGTTACTGCCGGCATATATCTTTGATACCGGTAACCAGCCCTGCTGCCAATCAACCCATACTTGTCCCCTTTCTGGCAAAAACTATAATCTGTTGAGCACCGTGTCTACGTGGTTTGTAAATCGCACGTTCCCTTGACGTTTAGCCGTGTTACAAATTGGTATATAGGTTGTGTCACAGGTCTTTTGGAGGGGTATCGATGGCACGAGCACGCAAACCAAAACCGTACAGGTTCGCAAGCACTAAAACGTGGTTCAACGGCTACAGGGACGGCAACAAGGAGCTGCCCCCGGCAGATGACGCCGACCTCACCCATTTCGAGCGCGAGCTTATCGACCGGGCCGAATCGCAAATCTACTACGCGACCGAAAAGTGGTCGAGAACCGACGAGCGCTTCAAATCACGCTACTGCCAGGCCAAAAAAGAACTCGTAGGCGTGACAACAGAGCTTAACGGGTTTAAATCCAAGGGTAAAAACATCGAACAGTTCGAGCAGGCCTACAACTCGGCAGAAGAAAACCTTAAGCAGCGTGAGCACGTCACGCCCATGCCGATCTACCTCACGGTGATAGGTATCCTGGCGCTTTGCGAAGTTCCGGTGAACCGCATCGTTTTTGAGGTGTTCGGTGAGAGCAAACTCCTAACATCACTGTATGCCCTGGTAGTAGGCATGATTATCGTGGGGGTCGCCCACCATGTAGGTAAGCGGATAAAGGAAGAAAATTTGCATCCGCTCTTCTATGTCTCAATCGGCGCCGTGTTTTTATGCCTGGCCGCCCTCGCGTATATCCGGCTGACCTACTTCGAGGAAACCGCGAAGTTCCTCGGTATCCAGGTAAACCCGCTTGCGGCGATGCTCTTGTTCTTTACGCTTAACGTGCTCTTTTTCGTATTCGGAACCTGGGCCTCGAAGGATGCCCATCCCCAAAACCACGAGCAATACCACAGGCTGACCAGAACATTTAAGACAACGGACAAGGGATTGGTGGATGCCGAAAAGGACTACATGGCGATCAAAGAAACCATTAAGAAGCTCAACTCGCGGATAGATACTCTGATGATATCCCGCGAGAAGACACACGAGCAGGCGCTCTCAGAGATCGGGCAGATTTGCAACGCAGCCCTGCTTCAGATTAGAAAATACCGGAAAACGAATCTTAAGTACCGCACCGACAAAACCGTCGCCAGCTTCAAAGTGGAGCCGAAGTTTACCATCCCGGAGCAAATCAAGTGTCTCGACTGGGAGTGCGATCGCACGAAGCGGTATCTTCAGGAACACCTCAAGTATGGGGACCATGAGCTGGATACCGGCAACGGCGACAGTCCCACAAAAACGATGCCCCTGGCCGGGTAATAAACAAATCGGATGCGTCCCGACTGCGCGCGATCCCACGGAGGAATGCGTCACATGCTAAACCGTCAAAAACGTGCCGAGGCTACGTCAAAAACAATTTGGATCATACGCAGCACGTTCATAGCCAGCGTGCTCTTGCTGGGCGCGGTTGTCGTATGCGGTCTTTTTCTCTCCGGGTGCTCTCAAACCAGCCAAGCCACAAGGCAGCACAGGGTAGTCTTTGCCCTCTTCGACCTCTCGGGAAGCACCGATATCGAGCGCGCGAATTTCGCGGATGATTTCAAAGCAATCGTATCGGCACTCGATGAGGGCGATACGATTATCGCCGATAAAATTGTCGACGACCCCCTGTCGAACTCCTCATTCCCCATCAACACAACGCTACCCGAGTTCAACCCGTCAACCGACAACGACCTGGTCCGCAATAAAGAGTTCGACAATTTCA
>NZ_JBTSLF010000158.1:0-5779 GCF_054640775.1 Candidatus Aquicultor sp.
GGTCTATGCCGAGTGTTAAACGCGCTGTACAAGCGCGGCTGGATCAAGAGGGCCCGCGCTGTCCTCATGCGCAGGGGAACCGACCCCTGGGAAAGTCATAAGGACGGGATGATAAACACCGCCATTCCCGAGACAAAGGTACCGAGCCACCAGGGCCCGGATGCCCAGACAGTAATCCCGGGACTGGACATTACAACGATTGCAGGAGCAGGTCCCTACAACTTAAGCCACCTGCACTTTGCGATGGTCGAGACGACAAGACCCGTGAGCCTTGATGAACTGCGTCATGCTCTCTGGGAGGAGCCTCGAATTGTCTTTATCCGCTCAAGCAACGGTTTAGTGGCGCTCAACTCGGTTATTGAACTCATGCGCGACCTCGAGCGGCCCCGCAACGACATGTGGGAAGTGGCCGTATGGGAGGATGCGCTGGCTGCCGATGAGCGTGAGGTTTACCTTTCCTTCCAGGTTCATAATGAAGCGATTGCTATTCCTGAGAGCATCGATGCCATACGCGCCTTGACTGGCATTATCGAAAACGGACAAGAATCCATCGAGAAGACAAATCGCGCGCTCGGCATAGTAAAGAGCTTTCTGCCAAAAACTATGCCGGAAGAGGCTGTTCATGTGGCGATGGGCAAGGCATTGGAGGAGGCGCAGCGTGAATTCATGGAGGAGGGCTTCAAGGGGTCTGAAGAGCCAACGAAAGCCGAGCCGTCCCCAGAGCAGAAGCGCATCGCGTAGAGGTGACGGTGTAGCATCGTTTTATCGCTTATGTGATGGGTAGAGTTGTGCGGAGAGAAACATGAAACGTATAGCCGTTGTTACCAGTGGGGGCGATGCGCCCGGCATGAACGCCGCCGTGCGTGCCGTAACCAGGATTGCCATCGATGCCGAGCTGGAAGTGTTCGGTGTTCGCAGGGGATACGAGGGTCTAATCAATGACGATATGATCTCCCTAACTGCTCGTGACGTAAGCGGTGTTTTGCAGCTCGGTGGAACGTTTCTGGGTACGGCCCGAAGCGAAGAGTTCAGGACTGAGGGCGCGCAGAGAAGGGCTATTGATAATCTGGGCCGGCGTGATATAGGCGGCCTCATCGTTGTTGGCGGCAATGGCTCACAAAAAGGTGCGCATGCGCTGTTTAAGCTCGGATTTCCGGTTATGGGTGTCGCTTCAACCATCGACAACGACCTTTACGGAACCGATATTTCCATAGGCGTTGATACCGCGCTCAATATAATTATTGAATCGATAGACAGTATAAAAACGACCGCGGAATCGCATCACCGCGCTTTTCTGATAGAAGTAATGGGGCGGCATTACGGGTACCTAGCGCTGATGGCCGGTATTGCTGGTGGGGCCGAGGTGATCGTTACCCCCGAGTTTGAGATAGACCCGGCCACCGTGGCCAAAGAACTGCGCTCAGCTCATGGGCGTGGTAAACGATATGCTCTAGTGGTGGTCACCGATGGCGCTCAGAACAATGCCGAGACCATCTCACAATATTTTAAAGAGCACGGGCAAGAGATCGGGTATGAATTGCGGGTAACGATACTCGGCCATGTACAGCGAGGAGGTGCGCCAACCACCTTCGACCGTCTTCTTGCCACCCGTCTGGGTGCTGCGGCGGTTCAGCAATTAAGGCGAGGTGGTAGCGGACAGCTTACTGGATGGGTTGATGGTCATGTAGCGTATACATCGCTTGAGGAAGTGGTTTCCAGTAAGAAGACGTTAGACATGCAGATGTGGCATCTGGGTAGGACGCTGGCAGCATAACATGTCGATTTTGCTGTTATCGATGTAGCCGGCCTGGTAGAGCGTGGTTCTGTTTATGAAAGGGACGCGGATGAAGGAACTATTTTCTCTAACACAGGACCCCGCGTTTCTTCTTATTGAGGAAGGATATAATCCTCTTCGAGAACGGGAGATCGAATCGTTGTTCACGGTTGGTAACGGCTATCTCGGCACCCGTGGTTCACTTGAAGAGCAGGAGCCGGTATCCGACCCCGGCACGCTGGTAGCAGGCGTTTATGATAAAACGAGCGCTGATGCAATCGAAGAGCTGGTTGTAGCACCGGACTGGTTATTTACCCGAATCTATGCTTCGAGAGAGACAGATCATCCTGCGCTGGCCGCACGGGAACACGCTAAGGGGCTCACCGACCTGAAGATCGATGAGCTTTTAGGCAAACACGTAGATGCCTGGGACCAGCGCTGGCGGACAGCATTGATCACGATCCGGGGCGACGGCGCGCAAACGGGCTCAGGAGTTGTTAACCGAATTGGGACTTGGAGAAAGGCTGCAACATTACCCAAGCGAGCTTTCGGGAGGGGAAAAGCAGAGGGTGGCCGTTGCGCGCTCGGTTGCAAACAGCCCCCAGCTTATCCTTGCCGACGAGCCGACCGGGAATTTGGATTCGAAGAGCGGGCACTTTGTTGCGGAGCTTATGAGAAAGATAGCAAAAGAACAAGGGCGCGCGGTCGTTATAGTCAGCCATGATATGAGGATCGTAGATATTGCGGATAGGGTTCTCTGGCTTGAGGATGGCAGGCTAAAAGAGAAAAAGGAGTTTTCATTACCTTAAATTAAGGTTATAAACCCTTGAGGTGATTAAGATAAAATGCGCCACGAGCATGCCCATCCTCATAAAGAGGAACGAACAATCGAGTTAAGCATCGAACATGTGCCCGATTACCAGGAATATGCTACTTTTTTTGAAAAAAGGCTGATTGCCCAGCCGAGCGTTATAGCGGCACACGTCGACCTTGAAAAAAGGATTGCGACTGTTACCTATAATCCACCCGGCATTACCGAGGAGCAACTTAAGAAGATAGTCGATGAAGCAGACGAGGAGATTCGCCATGAGATTCATGGGCACATCCACCTGGGAAGTACGGAGATCGAACCACAAGTAGCTCCCGAAGCGCACAAGCATGAAGTCCATAACCACGTTGCTCCGGCCTGGCAATCAGAATACGGCCTCGAGACCGAACATGCCGGGCATGGTCCTGAGATGGTAAAGCAACTTAGAAACGCCTTTATCGTAACGGCTATCTTAACGGCGGTCGTTGTTTTTACCTCGCCAATTGGAGAGGCGATTATAGGCCGCACGATACCGCTACCGATTGACCGCAACCTTTTTCATTTCATCTTTGCAACACCGGCCGTGCTTTACGGCGGGTGGTTTTTCTTTACCGGAGCTTGGCGTGCTTTAAAACTACGCACGACAAATATGGCCACGTTGGTTTCGGTTGCCGTGCTCGCCGCCTACCTTTACAGCGTAGCAGCGACCTTTATCTTCGGCGGCGAGACCTTTTATGAGGCGGCAACCATGCTTTTAACCTTTGTTTTGCTGGGGCACTGGCTTGAGATGGCGGCGCGCGGTCGCACCAACGAGGCGATCAAAGCCCTTTTAGATCTCGTACCGCCAACGGCCAATCTCATCGTGGATGGTGAAGTGAGGCAGGTTCCGGTTGAAGATGTTAAGAAGGGAGACCTGCTCTTGGTTCGCCCTGGTGAAAAAGTCCCGGTTGATGGGATGATTTCAGAAGGCCAAACCTCGGTTGATGAGTCCGCCATAACGGGTGAATCGCTCCCCGTTTCTAAAAAAGCTGGTGATGAGGTAATTGGCGCAACCATCAACCAGGAGGGTGCATTTAGGATGCGGGCGACCAAAGTCGGGGAAGATACCACACTTAGCCAGATTATCGCCCTCGTTGAGGCGGCCCAAAGAACCAGAGCACCGGTACAGCGCATTATCGACCGGGTGGCATCCTATCTGGTGCCTGTTGCCATTGGCGGTGGATTGCTCGCATTTTTGATATGGCTTAGCTTTAGCACCCAAGGGCTTATATTTGCCCTAACGGCCGGCATAGCGACGGTTGTTATCGCTTGTCCGGATGCTTTAGCGCTCGCCACCCCAATCGCTATAGTGGTTGGAACCGGTGTCGGGGCAAGAAATGGCATCTTAGAGAAAAATGCCCTTGCGCTTGAGCGATCAGCTCGTATCAACACCGTTTTGTTTGATAAAACCGGAACACTTACTGAAGGTCGCCCTGAAGTACGAGATATTATTGCGGTTGGCAGGCTGAGCCACGATGAGCTGTTGCGACTTGTTGCCGGGCTTGAGGTGGGGTCAGAACATACAATTGCCAGGTCAATTGTGGCCGCCGCCAAGAAAAGGGGGATAACCGATCTGCCATCGGTTTCAGATTATCAGGCAGTTCCGGGACGTGGCGCAACCGGCGTGATCGAGGGCCATGAGGTTATGGTTGGCAACCTTGGGTTTATGAAGGAAGAGGAAATCGATATTTCAAGGGTTGAGGCCGAATCCCGCCGGCTTGAAGAAGAACATAAAACAATGATCTTTGTTATCCTGGACGGCAATATGGAGGGTGTGCTTGGACTTGCAGACCGCATAAAACCTGAATCCAGGCAAGCCATAAAAGAACTGCATGATATGGGCATTGAAGTAGCGATGATCACCGGGGATAACAAGGCCACTGCCGAGGCGGTAGCAAAAGAACTCGGTATTGATAAAGTTTTTGCCGAGGTATTGCCCGCCCAAAAAGCAGAGAAGGTTAAAGAGCTGCAAGGCCAGGGACGGTTAGTTGCAATGGTGGGCGACGGTATTAACGACGCGCCCGCCCTTGTTCAGGCTGATCTCGGAATCGCCATCGGGGCCGGAACTGACGTGGCGATAGAGTCCGGTGCAATAGTTCTCATGCGAAACGACCCCCGAGATGTTGTAAAGGCCATCCACCTCGGCCATCTGGTTTTGGGTAAGATCAGGCAAAATATCGCCTGGGCGATTGGATATAACGCGATTGCATTGCCAATTGCGGCAGGCGCCCTCTATCCGTTCACCGGTTTGCTTCTAAGCCCGCAGGTTGCGGCAATCGCGATGTCGGCAAGTACAATTACGGTTACGATAAACTCGCTTCTCTTAAGCCGCCAGGCCAGGCGCTTAGGTTAGGAAGATTTAATACCCAGCCACTTTTCATATCCCATTGTAATTTTAGCTTGTATTACCAACGGTTTTTAATTTCAAGTAGATTGCTTAAAGACAAGTCTTTGTATCAGTGACCGTATAGCTCGCGCATTAGTTCTATACCGGAAAAATTTAAGAGTATTTTGGGTAAAATATTTAGTATACAGGTATCAAACGGCCGGGGGAGGACTGCCTTGGAAGAAGTTGCCTCAAGAGAACAATTGGAGCGTGCAATTGAGACTATCCCCGATGGCGTCGTTATCATGAATAAAGATGGTCGTATTGTGTTCGCAAATGCCGCAGCTGAGGCGATATTCGACCTGGCTCGAAAGGACATCATCGGGCGCCCCCAAAGCGACCTGGCGTTTAAAGTAACCACAATAGACGGTAAACCCATACCCAAGGAAGAACACCCATTTTCCAAAGTTATACAGACAGGAGAGCCGATATATAACTTTAAGCACATTCACGAACATCCCGACGGAACCCGTGTACTTGTATCAGCCAATGCCGCACCCCTTCACGATAAAAAAGGTGCTGTTGTGGGTCTGGTGGCATCATTTACAGATATTACCGAGCGAAAAAAGGCAGAAGAGGAGCTTAAAGAATCTGAGCGGCGGTTTCGCACTTTGCTGGAAGAGGTCCCACTTATCGCTGTAAGCTTAGACATCCAGGGCAGAATAACGTTTGTAAATGACTTCCTTCTTAACCTTACAGGTTGGGATAAAGACGAGGTTATCGGCAAAGACTGGTTCGATACATTTATACCGCGTGAGCAGCGGGATAAATG
>NZ_JBTSLF010000159.1:0-5769 GCF_054640775.1 Candidatus Aquicultor sp.
TCCGCATTAAATATAACGATCCTATTCGATTGTTTGCAGGCTACGAAGACCTGGCCGTTATCCGCTACCGCTACCGCGTTCGGGTACCAGAGCTCGTACTTTTTTTGCCCCGCGTCGCCAAACTGCTCGACGAAGGTGCCATTGCTATCAAAAAGGAGGATCCGGTGCTTTTCACTATCGGCCACGTAGATGTTGCCATTTGCATCGGTGGTAACCCCGGTCGGCCGGTTAAGACGGTCTCCCTCAAATCCATAGATCGAGAACAGGCTGGTAAGCCCCTTTGGGTTGTTATCGCCCTTAACTTCCGGCGGTTTGTTCAGCAGGTTGTAAAGAAACAACATCCCAAGCAGGACCAAGCCTAAAAAGCCGACTATTACGAGATATCGTTTTAGTGCTGAACGGTCCTGGACGTAAAAATTATCCGTTGACAAACTCATAACCTCCAAACATTATTGTTTCGCCTTGGTCGACGGTGCTGTGGTTGCTTTAGCCGCCGGCCCTTTCTTGCTTGCCTGAAGCTCGGTGGTAAGCCTTACCAGTTCATCCTGTGCCTTCTTCTCATCCGGCACGAATGCGACTATATCCTTATAGATGATAAGGGCTTCTTGCGGCTTGCCGGCTTTTTCCAGCATCCTTGCATAGGAGTAACCTATGTTTATATCCTGTCCGGATGAATCATAAGCCGCTCCATACGAGCTAACGGCATCGGGTATGTTTCCTGTAGCTTCATAAGCCTGGCCCAGATTATCATACACCTGGATTTGTAATTCTGCCGTCCCTTGCTCCACCTGCAGCGCCTTTTTAAGCGTTGAGATCGCAGCATCGTGCTGGTTTGTCCTATTGTAGGCGATGCCCAATGTCATGTACGCATCCATGCTCTTGCGATCGAGCCTGGTCGCAACCGAGGCTTGCTCGATCGCATTATTGAACCTGCCAACAGCTATATCTGCCTTGGCTAGCGCAACCCTGGCTTTTGCGTTTCTCGGGTCACCTTTTACCGCTTCTTCTGCATCCACGTAGGCTCTTTCGACGTATGTTCTTGGAACCGCCGGTGCGTTGCGCACTACTGCAGTCTTAGCCAGCAATCCCAAGACAACGACAATACCGATCATAAGAGCCAGGATTATTGCCCTAAAGAATAAGCGAGCATAAACGTTCATTCATACCAACCTTTCCGATTGTTTTCGACGTACACTGTTCTATCGCTTCTAAATCTCGTAAGTTACCACTCAACCGCATATGAAGGGAATACTTGCTTGAAGGACGTACTGTTTACGTGCAGGATAATCTTTAGGCAGGGCAGTAACGAACTAGGTTTTCCACGGTTGATCTTTAAGGGTCACACCACCCCAAAACTTTTCAACATCTTTGCCGTCGATCTGACCTTTTTCTTTGCCCTCGACCTGGAATTTAAATTGTTTTAAGCTGTTTGATTGCTTGGCTGTCGAGATTATTGCCATGAGAAGTAAGTCTTGAGACGACTTGTTTCCGCTAAAGTTGAGGATATTTCTGTTGAAGTTGATAGTTATCATGTTGTTGTCGATCTTTGTGCCGAGGACTTTGACGTTTTCAGGCATTACGGCCATGATATTACCGTTATTCGGCTTGCTCTCAAAAAGAATGTCGAGTGCCGCTTTTACCCTATCAGCTTCTTTGGGCACTTCATGGACCTCTTTTGCCAGCGCATCCTTATCTGGATAATAAACGACGATTTGCATATAGTTGTTGGGGGCATCGGTTTTTGGCAGATCTGGAGGTGCAGCCAGGTAACTGGGCTCGGTCGCACACCCCGTCACAATAAGAGAGAGAAGTGCGACTACCGTTAACGTTGCAGCAAGATACCTCATAACCACTCCATAAACTAAACCGTAAAACTTGCATTAACTGGTATATTCTACCACCAGCTTGTCTCTACTATAACTAAAAAGCAGCTGCTCTTCAATATACTTAGTCAAAAATTAGCGATATATTATAAAACAACTCTGTTTGTATTATAGTAAATTACTGTTTTGTTAGTAAATAAACAGAGTATCTGTTGTTAGGTTAGCGGGCGGATAGGGCTAGAGCACCCATCTAAGTTTCCATCATCGGCTATTTTGGCGTGCCTTGATTGGCCTGCAGGCCCTGGATGATCCGGCCTACTTTAGTATCGCCCGGATTAAGGGATTGGTACTTCTTATAGTAGGTTATGGCTAGCTCTTTTTGCCCGAGGTTCTTATGCGCCTCAGCAGTCAGCAACCACGCTTCTTTTGAAGTCGGGTTTACCTCGCGTACGAATTCAAGCAGCCTGAGGACTTCGTCATAACGGCCCTCCGCCTTATAAGCGTCTGCCAAGAGCAACTGGGCGACCGATGAGTTTGGACGTATCGCGAGTGCTGTATTAAGCGCCTCTTCGGCTGAATCGAAATACCCGTTGCCCGGCCCGTTCGTCAGCGTGGCGTATGCATTTGCAAGATAAATCCAATGGTCCGAGTCGTTCGGCTCGAGGTCGGTGGCCGTCTCTGCGATACCTTTAGCCCGGAGGAGCAGCGATGTATCATGCTGCGCGAGTCCGACATCTTGCAGGTATCGTCCATAGAGATCGAGGTAGAGACCGTTTTTGTAGAGGCGGGTGGCTGTATCAAAGCTTGCGATCGTCTGATTGGGGTTAGCTGAGCCCTCAAGCGCCATCGCACGGTTAAAGTGAACATCAGCAGTATACATAACCACGGCAAGATAAGCCGCCACGAGGAAGGTGAGTGAGATCGCCGATGCTGTGATGATTGCGGGTGCTGCTTTAACTGTAGCAGTTCTTACGAAATAGGCCTGCGAAAGGAGCGCCCCGATTATCAACCATAGTATGGGCGTGCTCCCAATTATACTGAGTCCAACAACAAGGTAGACGACATAGCCGGCCGCCGCTGCGACAAGGCCGGCATAGACGCGCTTCTGGTCTCCATCCCGATAACGAATCGAATTGCGCGAATAGAAAAGCGCCGCAATTATGAAAATTGCAAAGCATATCGCGGCGGGGACCCCAAGCGTCGCAGCAAGCTGTAAGAAATAGTTGTGAGCGTTGTCCGCGGTCGAGTTGCCCTGAACGATTCTCACGTAGTGTGCGGTCTCATATCGCTGCGAGAGAAGGTTAAACGTATCCGGCCCGAATCCTAAAAGCGGGCGCTCCTCGGTTGCGCGCAGAGCCGCCTTCCAAATCTCCAGCCTGCTACCGGCGCTTCCTTCGCTTATCTGGGATGTGGAGGAGATTCGCTCGAGCAGATTTGTGTTGTCGGCGAGCGTGCCCGAATAGAAGGCGATGCTTCCGAAGGTGATAATAAGAACGGCTGTGATGACGGCAAGCTTTCGTGGGGTCAAAAGAACCGACCTGCCGGCCACCAGGATAAACACGACCACGCCTGCAAGCGTACCCAACCAGGCGCCCCGGGTGTAGCTTGTCAGCAGACATGCGGTAATCAGCGTACCCGCGATCCCGTAAAGCGCGCTGTCTCTGGTACTCTTTGCATCAAGATACGAGGCTAACGCCGCGGGAAATGCAAGAACTAAAAAGCCGCCTAGCATATCCGGGTTACCGAATGTGGAAAAGCTTCGCCATAACTCAAACTGCTGTCCCGGCCAGGCGACGGGGTCAAAGCCCATAAACTGCGCGAGCCCATAGATCGAAACGACCCCGCCAATCAGTGAAAGCAACCTGCTAAGTGCCCTTATTCTTTCAAATGAGCTAAAGCTTTGCAGGGCGAGGAAGTAGATAGCCGCATAGTTGATGAACGTAAGGAGGCCTTCATAGCGCCGGTATTTTCCAAGGACCGATAAAGAGGGCTGAAGCGAGAATATCGTCGATACGGTAACGAGAACAAGGAAAAGCAGTAGCAGCACATCAAGCTTGCTCCAGCGGATCCTGCGCTCTTTTTGAATAGCAACGCGAAACGCCCAGATGCCGACGATTCCCAGGCTGATAAGGCGCAAAGCCATGAGCTTTGCGATATCGAAGGCATCCGCCGAAAGATACGGGGTCATTACGAGGGGCAGGGCGATTACGAGTGCTAAAAGGCCGAAGTAGAGCCATGTTTCTAAACGTGTGCCTGCGGATAACGGTTCACTGTCATTTGTTCGCTCGCTCAAATCACTTTTTCACCAACTGTATCTAATATATGCAAATATCAGTAACTATTTCAGTAACTATTTCAGTAAAATTTGATAGTCGAGCACAGAATTCTTCAAGAGTATAAGCATTATATGGCGGTACGCGAGAAAGGTAAATGCGTACACCGTGATAATGCTCGAGAGCAAGGTTTTTATTGCTGCGACGTCTGGAATGCCGGGTCGGGCTTTAGGCGCTCGCTGTTCGGCTGCTTCTGTCCTCGCACATGACACCAAGCACAAAATGTCGGGCCGTGACAGTTAAAGCAGTACGCCGGTCCTTGCTTGGCGACAACATGTTTATGCGCGGGTACCCAGGAGCCCGGTGGACCGATAAAGCCCTTGTGGTGGCATGCGTTACAGAAGTCCTCTTGGCGGTGGCATTTCTTACATATCTGCGGACTTTGGCGGCCGATACCGCCGTGGTCTTGCTTAATGAATTTATCGGTGTGGGGGACTTCCACGCCGTGACAGCCCCGGCAGAAGGTTTTCTGGTGGCACATCAAGCACGGCTCGATGTTTTTTAAGGCGGTTTTGCCGTGATCCGGTATTCGCCAGGTTCCCGTTTTGTGATTTAAATACCCATCAGCTGGAACCAGGTCAAACCCTTTCTGCGGATGGCAGGTAAAGCAGCTTCCCGGCGCCAGCGCTGATTTCGAGAGGCCGTGGCAGCGAAAGCAGCCATCCATAGTGAGGAAGGTCCGGTACTCGGGAAGGCCCGGATGCCCGGCACGGTTGTGGCATGTAGTACAGTTGATCCCCTTCTCCAGGTGGATGTTGTGGTTCATCTTCAGACCTTTGGTCGGCGTAACGATTCGCTTGGGGGTATGGCATTGCAAGCAGCCATCGTTATCGATTTTCTTACTGAGCGCGCTGTCCATATTGATGGGCTGTTGATAGGAGTTGGTGTAGTGACGGTAGATTTCTACCGCAAGATCTGTTTTTTGTTTGAGAAAGCCCACGGCGCCCGTGTAATGGCAGACAGCGCAATCGACCTCTGCGTGCAACGATTGTTTTTGCCAGGATTGGATGGCAGGTGCAAGCTCATGGCATGACTCGCAATACTCAGGTTGCGAAGTATACCAAAAACCATAGCCGACCGCAGCTATTATTACGAACCCTATAACCCCGGCGATTATTAATAGGAGCCTCGAGCGTGGTCCATGTAAGTCCGGCAGGCTAAGGCGCGGGACCCGGATTCTTGATTTTACGTTCCGGAAATTAATCTTACGCATTTTGCTCGATTGTAACACTAGATAGGTGTCTTAACAAGCTAACCTACTAATGGGTGAATTGTGAAGACATGGCAAATCTCTTGATGTGACAGAAAGGGCAATTATTCTGCATCGATGAATGACACTGCATGCAGAGCTTGCGTTTTGGGAGCGTATCACCGATTTTTCCCACATGCGGGTGGGCGGCGCCTGGATGACATTTTATACAGGAGATATCGGCCCGTTGTACGTGGTTGCGATGGTTGATTTTGATATCCCCAGAGCTTGATACGTCCCTATTTAAACTATGACAGCCGCCCCTTTGACAGGATTTTACCCCCGGCAATGTCGCCCCAACGGGTTTTAACTGCGCCCCTACAAGACTGGCGTAAATCTCACGGTAAAAGCTAATACGATAGAC
>NZ_JBTSLF010000160.1:0-5660 GCF_054640775.1 Candidatus Aquicultor sp.
CTTTGGATTTGTCCTGATGGGTTTGCTCTTATCCGTCCTGGGATTTTTGGTCGTTTCAAATTACAAAAACGCCAGCAAAGAGCCACAGGTTGAAGAGCAAAACATCCTGTATCTGCCTCTCAATTAGCCCCTGCGTTACTTGCCCCACGAAAAGAATTTTCAGACTAGCGGTGAAGCATCTCCTTTCCCGCTAGTCTGACTTTATCTCTTTACCGCAACCTCATTTTATTCCCCAAGCTTGTTTAATTATGCAAAGTTGGGAAATATAGGTAATAGAACTTTAGAAAACGCTATGTCGCATCCAAACGCATAGTCGATGGGGTGAGAATAATGAGTGATCCCTTATATGACGAGCACGAACGTGTACATAAAGATATAGAGGAACGCAGGGTTGTTGAGCCTGTTGAGGAACACAGGGTGATAAGACCCGTTGAGGAACGTAGAGTTGTCGAGCGCCGGATAGGGCCGGAAAGGGACAGCATGGTCGCGTATGCGGCGATCAGATATGCGGCCATCGTTATCATCGTGATAGCCATCCTGTACTTCCTTGCGATCTACCTGGTTCCCGCATTAACCGGAGGGTAGTATGTGTCATCTAAGGAGGTGTACGTGATGAGAACGAGTAGTACATTATGGAATATTTTATACGCGATACTTGTATTGGTAGTCATTCTCGTAGTCCTGCAGTTATTCGGAGTATTTGCTCTTACTCCTCTGATTGCAAATATTATCTACATTCTGTTGGTAGTCTTTGTAGTCCTGGTAGTTCTTCACTTACTCAGCGTGTTGTAAGTAGCACGGGCCGTTATACGGAAGGGGGCTTCGGCCCCCTTTTTTTTGATGTAATAGCGGCAAATCGACCGGTAACTATTCGTAGAGCGCTCCGGGCAGAATCTGCACAAAGGCCTTGATCTCATCCCGAACCCGTCGAAAGATGGTGAGCTTCTCTTCGTCATCGCCCCGCGCCTTTGCGGGGTCTTCAAAGCTACCTTTATTGACACGTACCGTGGCATTTCGCACAATAGCTCGTCGTATGGCACTCGTAACAGCTTTTTTCGCTTATCCGGGCGCTCGCAATATGAGCGACGCTCCAATTGCTCTCATGTGACGCCGGACGCTTCTTATGACATTCTTTGCAATAGCCGGGCTCGTGGCACGGGGCACAGCTTGACCTGTCGGGTAATGCGGCCATGCCGTGATTGAGCGTCCATTGTTCGGCATGGGATGCGGGTTTTTTGTGACATATGCCGCACCAGCCGGGTTCTGGATTAGTATAGTCTTTATAGCGCGGAACCACAGTTATATGCGTAACCCCAAGGCCGGAGCCAAGAAGCAATACGATCACTATTGCTGATATGGCGGCCGCAGCGCCCCGGGAAACCTTGCCTTTTTTACCATCATTACCTTGTTGTTGATTCTTCACTCATAGCCTCTCTTGTATCTCGTTACTTGAAAACTGGTGCTCGCTCGGACACAGGTTCTAGTGAGTCTCATAAGGGTTTCAATACCATGCTAATGGATTATGGAAGGAGTTTGCAACCTGTTAATCGGTAGATTTCTTAAACCGTGGCCGGAACCTATTCTGCTTCCTGGCTTTCATATTTCTGTTTCAGCTCGGCCATGACCCCCGGCTCGGCAAGCGTGGATACGTCACCCAGTGTACGACCGGTGGCTACGTCCCGCAAAAGCCTGCGCATGATCTTGCCCGAGCGTGTTTTTGGGAGCTCGCTGACAAAGATAACCATTTCAGGCACGGCTATGGGGCCGATTTTCTTTCGAACGTGGGCTTTAAGTGCTTGCTGCACCTGCGGTGTGCCCTCGTGTCCCTCCTTGAGGATAACAAACGCGGCGATGGCTTCACCTTTGACCTCGTGCGGGATGCCGATTACCGCAGCTTCAGCAACAGATTGGTGGTCGACCAGCGCCGACTCTACTTCCGCCGTACTTATCCGGTGACCGGCGACCTTGATAATATCGTCGACCCTCCCAAGAATCCAGAAGTAGCCATCTTCATCTAGTTTGGCGCCGTCACCGGTAAAGTATTTACCCGGGAACCTGCTCCAGTACGTCTCTATGTATCTCTGTTCGGCATTGTAGAGGGTTCGAAGCATCGCCGGCCATGGTTTTGTAAGAACCAGGTAGCCGCTGCCTCCCGGCTTCACGGGATTTCCGTGCTCATCGACGACCTCGGCCCCGATGCCCGGGAACGGATGTGTGACAGACCCCGGCTTACAGACAGTAACGCCCGGAAGCGGTGTTATGATAATTTGGCCGGTCTCGGTCTGCCACCAGGTATCGACTATCGGGCACCTCTCGTTGCCGATATACTTGTAGTACCACACCCAGGCCTCGGGGTTAATCGGCTCCCCGACCGTACCGAGAAGACGTAGTGAGGATAGGTCATACTGCTTAAGCCACGCGGTACCCCACTTTATAAAGCTTCGGATTGCCGTCGGCGCCGTGTATAAAATCGAAACCTTATGTTTTTCAATAATGCTCCACCAGCGACCTCGATCTGGATAATCGGGCGCCCCTTCGTACATAACCAGTGTCGCCCCGTTTAAAAGCGGTCCGTATATGCTATAGCTATGGCCGGTAATCCAGCCAACGTCGGCCGTGCACCAGTAAACGTCGTCGGGCTTGTAATCGAAGATATATTTAAATGTGGTATACACTCCCGTCAGGTATCCGCCGGTTGTGTGCACTACTCCCTTGGGCTTGCCGGTAGTGCCTGAGCTGTATAACAAGAAGAGCATATCCTCTGCATCCATCCGCACCGGCTCGCAGTACTCTTCAGCGCCGTTCAGCACGTCGTGGTACCAGTAGTCCCGGCCTTCCCGCATAGCTGTAGTAAGCTTATCGCCGACCCGCCGGACTACTACCACGCTCTCGATTGTCGGGGTATCCTTCAATATCTCATCTGCGGCCTGCTTTAGCGGGATCGCTTTTCCTCTTCGATACCCGCCATCTGCAGTAATAAGAACCTTGGCCCCGGCATCGTTAATTCGCCCGCGGAGCGCCTCACTGCTGAAACCACCGAAAACAACCGAGTGGGGTGCGCCAATGCGGGTGCATGCTAGCATTGCAATCGCAGTTTCGGGAATCATCGGCATGTAAATCGTAACCCGGTCGCCTTTCTTGACCCCTAATTTCTTAAGGGCATTAGCGAACGCGTTAACCTTGTTATAGAGATCAAGATAGGTTAAAGTGCGCTCTTCGCCGGGTTCACCTTCCCAGATAATCGCCGTTTTGTCCCGCGCAGCACCATCGATGTGGCGATCCAAACAGTTGTAGGATGCATTTATTTTTCCGCCTACGAACCATTTCGCGAATGGCAGATTCCACTCTAAGACGTTATTCCATGGCTCAAACCAGTGCAGCTCTGATGCCATACGCGCCCAAAACGCTTGCGGGTCTTTGCCTTCTTCATAGATATCTGAAGTCACGACGGCCGCCCTTTTAAAATCTTCCGGCGGGGGGAAGAGCCGCTTCTCCTGTAATAAGCTTTCAAGTGTTTCATCGCTATCGCTCATATAACTCTCACCATTGTCCGTTTAGATACAAAGACGGTGCTTGATATCACTTTTACCCATTATGCTGAAACTTTCTTCTTAAACTATGATTTTTCAGGCAACACCGATAACTCTGATCGGGCTAACTGCGCACGAATCTTCCGGTACCGGTAGACCCGATTCTTTTAATTTAGCTGCCAGCTCCTCCCATGTGAATTGGGCGTCGGGCGGGTGCTGTGTGAGAAACCGCATTACGGGATTCATCGTAAAGAAAGAGAGAAGCTCCATAAAGATAAACCTCCCGCCCGGCTTAAGAACTCGCGCTACCTCACCGAGGGCTTTGTGATTGTCGGGGATGTGGTGAAGGACGCCGAAATCGCCCCTAAGGCGAAGCATGCGGCGCGCTTCCTCCCGTTGCATGATGGGGCGCACGGGGCTCTTCATAAACAATGCATCTACCCAATTCATCTTCATAGTTGTCGCCCCTAGTAAAGACCTATATCCGGTAACACCCATGGCTCCCCATGTCTTTCGTTATATCTTCCGCTAAAGACTCCCTAGTATGCTCGATGCGATAACAAAGCGAATAGCCTCGCAGCACTATATTTTTGCTGTAAAGGGTAAGAATAGAAGAGGAAAACAGGACAGACAGCGATCACAAGGGCAGGAATTAATGCTGCAGGATATAAGAGAAGCGATTATATTCAATGATGTCGTCAAGGCGTACGGCGACTTCCATGCGCTTGATAGAATCAGCTTCTCTATCCATGAAGGAGAACTCTATGGTCTGATAGGACCAAACGGCGCCGGCAAGACAACCGCCATTCGCATTATCCCCGGGCCTTTGCGCGCTACATCCGGAGAGGTGCACGTTCTCGGTCGCACACCGCAAGACCCGGCAATTCGACCTCTTATAGGCTACATGCCACAGGAAACAGCACTTTACAATGATCTTACGGTTCGCGAGAACCTTTAGCTATTCGGGCGGCTCTACGGTATCCCCCACGCCGAGTTGTCGCGCCGCATTGAGGATTTGCTTGAATTCATCGGACTCTCAAGATGGGCCACTACGGTTATCACAAAGCTTTCAGGCGGTATGAAACACCGGGCATCGCTTGCGGTTTCCCTTTTACCAAAGCCGCGCTCGCTCGTTTTCGATGAACCCACCGTCGGTGTCGACCCCGAGTTACGGGCAACATTTTGGGCACGCTTCGCCTCTATGCAAAAAGAAGGCACTACCATCCTCATTACGACGCACTATATGGACGAGGCTTTCCGGTGTGAGCGGGTTGGGCTTGTCAACCAGGGTAAACTAATCGCCGAAGGAACTCCGGACGATCTTCTGCGTCAAACCAAGACAAGTAGTCTCGAGGAAGCTTTCCTTACTCTTGCCAAACATCGACAAGGGGGTCAACTATGAACCTTTCCCGGATACTCGCCATCGCAAGAAAACAATTCTTGACCCTGCGACACGACCCGCGGACCCTTGCATTGATGCTTCTAGCGCCCATCATGGCCATGCTGATCTTCGGGTTTGCCTTTGGAACACAGCCCAAGCACATACGTGTCACGGTTGTGAATCAAGATAACGGACCGCTCGCAGCCGAACTTGTGGACAGAATCGACCATACAACACTCGATATTGCGGAGTCGAAGGATGTCGAAGCAGCAAAAAACCAGGTTCGGGATGGGAAAAAGGTGGCCGCCATTATTTTCCCCCCGGATTTTACGGAAAATGCCTCAGCGCGCGTAAGCGTTTCGTCGCCCGGTTCCGGCCCCCCGTCTCCACCGGTATCAGTGGCACCTGCGAAAGGTGCGCACGCTCAGGTTTTTCTCGATACTACAAACCAACAACTTTCCTTTGTCACTTTATTAGTGGCAAGTTATTACATCCCTGTTTAAATTAAGCAAATGCGGATAAATTAATAATAAGAAAAAGAATATAGTATGGAGCGACAGTTCTGAAAACAAACGGTTTCAGAACTTTTGTTTTGGTGGCGCCCTTGTAGAAGGAGGGAATGAGAAATGAAGACCAACCTGAGCGATCGGTTCAGCGAATTAAAATGCGAAATTCAGGATGTCAAAGAAGAGTGGCATGATAGCTGCACCACGCGGTGCCTTGGGCCTGTTGCGGATCACTTCAAAGAG
>NZ_JBTSLF010000161.1:0-5631 GCF_054640775.1 Candidatus Aquicultor sp.
CGACAAAGCCCAGTTGCAAGACATTATCGGCCGAAAAGACCGGGGGATCAGGAACATTTCGGATCTCAAGGGAAAGAGGATCGGCGTTATGCTGGGAACGATCTCGCAATTCTATCTTGGTCGATTTCTTACGTTGCACGACATTGATTTGCAGGACGTGACGCTCGTAGATATCAGCCCTCCCGAATCCGTAGATGCCCTGACAAAAGGCACTGTCGACGCAATCATCACTTGGCAGCCGTATGCAAATACTATTGAAAAGGCGTTGGGCAATAATGCGGCAATATGGCCGGCGCAAAGCAGCCAGATGCTCTATATCGTCGAAGTCGCCAAGAACGATTGGATTGCCCGGCATCCGGACATTGTTCGGCGATACGTCAATGCTCTCGCCCAAGCAGAGGATTATTTTGTCCAGCATCCCACCCAAGTAAAGTCCATGATGCAAAAAAAGCTGAACTACACCGATGCTTACATGGCGGCGGTCTGGGGCAAAAACAAGTTCTCCCTCTCGCTTGACCAGTCGCTCATTCTCGCCATGGAGGATGAATCACGATGGATGATAAAAAACAACCTTACCACTGAAAAGCAAGTGCCCAATTTCCTGGATTACATTTACATAGACGGCCTCGAGGAGGTAAAACCCGAAGCGGTTAATATCATCAGATGAGGTACGGAACTATGGAAATCGTCGGCAAGAAAGGGAATGAACGCATGAAGAAAACCGTTGCCGTAGTCATCGTTGCGATAGCATTAATCGCAATCGTCGCAGTCATTACGCTGGTCTCTGGCTGTTCGGGGAAGATGGAATCAATCACTGTAGCGCATGCACAGTTTGAGTCCACCGCACTTTTTTGCGTAGCCGAAGACCAGCAATTTTTCAGCCAGAACGGCCTCAACGTAACCTCACGTAAGTATGATACTGGGGTGGGTGCATTAGACGGAATGTTGAACGGTGAAGCGGACATTGCCGTAGGGACAGCCGAGTTCCCCCTGGTCAGAAGGGCGTTCCAGAAAGAAAGAATTGGCACAATTGGAAGCATCGATAAGATCGAGTTCATATATCTCATAGGACGGAAGGACCGGGGAATCGAGAAGATTTCGGACCTCAAGGGGAAAAGGATTGGGACTACCTCCGGAACGATAGCTGAATTTTATCTCGGGAGGTTTTTGGATTTGCACGGCATGAATATGCAGGACATAACCTTTGTTGATATCAAAACACCGGTGGAATACGAGAATGCCATTGCAAACGGAGACATTGATGCAGTTGTGACCGCCCAACCGAATGCTAATTCAATCAAAGATCGTCTGGGTGATAACGCCGGTGTCTGGCCTGCACAGAGTGATCAGCCCCAGTATGCGTTGATAATTTCCACCGACGAGTGGATAACGAAGCACCCCGAACTGGTCAGCAGGTTTCTTAAGTCGCTGGCACAGGCTGAGGAGTATGCCTTCCGTAATCCTGCCGAAGCAAAAGCCATCGTACAGAAGCGGCTAAACCTGGATGCCGCGTATATGGAAACAGTCTGGTCTCAAAACCAGTTCTCTCTCTCGCTCGACCAGTCGCTCATTCTTGCGATGGAGGATGAAGCGCGGTGGATGATAAACAACAACCTTACCACTGAAACGGCGATACCCGATTTCTCGAATTACGTCTATGTAGACGGCCTCAAGGAGGTAAAACCCGAAGCGGTGAATATTATTCGCTAGAGGTAAGACTTATGAGAATCAGAACCATGTTTATAATCACTATGACCCTGTTTGGGCTTCTCCTGGTCGTCGTCGCGACCTCGCTGGTGGTCACGAATCAGCAGGTCGATCGGCTTAATAAGCAGGAAGAGATTGCGATTAATATCGAACGCGCGGCTAGTGAGCTTAGTTATCTATCGAATGATTATCTCCTTTACCGTGAAGACCAACAACACATCCGGTGGGAGACAAAGTGGTCCTCAATTTCCCATGATCTAGCACAATTAAGACCCGACAGTCCCGAGCAGCAGGTCATAGCTGACAATATCAAGGACAATCACCAGCGTTTGAGAGTGGTTTTCGATAACGTGGCATCGGCTTTTCAGGATACAACGCAGACCCCGGTTTCCGAATCTATCCAGTCGCTCACTCAGGTCTCATGGAGCCGGCTGGCAGTTCAGAACCAGGGAATAGCCTTCGATGCTTTACATCTGTCCCAGGTCATACGCGACCAAAAAGATCAATCAAAGCAGACGAACAGTCTACTGATTTTTGCCTTGCTCGGTGCATTCAGTGCTTATTTCATCATCAATTACATGATTGTCCAACGTCGTTTGCTTAAATCGATAACGGACCTTCAATCAGGAGCGAAGGTTATCGGTTCCGGCAACCTTGATTTTGCGCTTGAAGTTAAGCGCGATGACGAAATCGGCGAGCTATCACACACTTTCAACCAGATGACGGCCGATTTGAAAGGTGTCACGGCTTCCAAGGCGGACCTGGAAAGGGAGATTGCCGAGCGCAAACGGGCCGAGGAAGCGTTAGAGGCTCATCACAGGCTCATACAAGAGCAGAATGAAGAACTCGAGGTCATGAACGAGGAGCTGCAAAGTACGAACGAAGAGCTGATAACGATACAACACACGTTAATAGAGTCGAAGGAGTTTAGCGACGCCTTAAACTATATTAACGCAGCCATAACCTCGACCCTTGATGTCGATGCGATTTTGCAACGAGTGGTAGCCGAGTCCGCTCAAGCAATTAACTGCGAATCTGCATGGATTATGCTGAGAGATGAAGACGGTTGGGTTACCAAATACGTATACAATATGCCGCAAGAGCAAGTTGGAGCGCGTTTTTCGGATAGTCAGGTGAGGATTACAACGCTGGCCGCACAAGAGAAAAAAACAATCGCCGTAGATGACGCCAGGAGCGATAAGCGAATCGACCCCGAGATGCGGAAAAAGTACGGCACCCACTCGGTTATGGCTGTTCCTTTGATTAGTAAGGAAGAAGTAATCGGGGCTATTAGCTTTAACTTCACTTCGTCTCTTCACACGTTTTCTGATAGCGAGCTTGATTTTGCAAATAAGTTGGGACCGGCGGTTTCGCTTGCAATGGAAAACGCGCGGCTTTACGAAGCAGAGCGTCACATCGCAAACACCCTGCAGGGGGCGCTCTTGACCGTGCCTGAGCGCATCGAGGGTATGGAGTTCGGGTATCTCTACCGCTCTGCAACAGAGGCAGCAAAGGTCGGAGGGGACTTCTACGATATCTTTGAGCTTGAGAACGATAGGGTAGGCATCATCATAGGGGACGTCTCGGGTAAGGGTATTAAAGCGGCGACGCTTACCTCGCTTGTAAGAAACACGATCAGGGCTTATGCGTACGAAGAAGAGCTTCCTTCTGTGATCCTGAAGAAGGCCAACGAGGCGATACGACGGATTGTACCGGTGGGCAGCTTTATCACACTGTTCCTCGGTATTGTCGATATGCGCTCAGGGGAACTTCTTTATTGCTCGGCGGGTCACCCATCGGTTTTATTGAAACGGAAGACGGCCGGGGTAGAGCTTCTCGAAGTAAGCAGCCCTATCATCGGTGCGTTTGCCGGGCTGGACTTTATCGACAGCACGGCAAACATCAAAGTGGGCGACGTGCTGTTTCTCTATACCGATGGCATAACCGAAGCCAGATGCGGCAACGATCTCTTCAGAGAAGAACGACTCGTTGAGCTTCTAAATAATTTAGAGATCATGTCGGCTAAAGACGTACCCCATGCAGTCTTCGGTATGGTTATGGAGTGCACCGGGGGCAGGCTCGCAGATGATGTTGCCCTGCTCTCCATATCTCTTCTTGGAGTTGAGGCGGGGTCACATGCTTGATATAGACATCAAATCAAGCAGTAATCCTAATATTCATATCATTACACTTTCTGGTGAGTTTGGCCTCTACGACCAAAAGCGGGTAGAGAGCTTTCTTCCTGAAACGGCGATAGACGACTTACAATGCATGATCTTTGACCTTACGGCTGTTGCCTACATGGAGGAAGCCGGCTTTGAGACGCTCATGCGGTATCTTCAAGAGCTTACAAGAATCGGCGCCTGCATGGCTGTCATTATTCAGCCCGAATCCGCCCTCATGAGAAAACTCAAGCGCATGGGTTTCTTTGATATCGGCCTTAAGGTAGGTAGCTCCTTCGCTGAAATCGAAAAAGCCCTACAAGATGGTGGATGCAAGTAAATTTCATTTGCATTAGACATGTGCGCTTTCGATCGCTACTGCAAGCAACCAATTCTTAAAGGTACGCATCTTGAACGATCGTTTTCTACTTATCTTGTCCTTAGTTTTAGTTAACGGGTATAATTATTGTATTGCCTACGCTAAGGAGCTGCGATGAGAAGATCGGGTATTAGCTTAAAGCTAGCTATCGTCTATCTCATTATCGCCATCCCTTTAATCGTGTTGATTTTCACAATCTATTCGAGCTGGTACCAAGCAAGGACTGAAAGAACTTTACTGCAGCTGGATGAAATAGCCAGATCGACCGATACTTCCTTTACGCTCTTCGTTGACGGAATCGATAAGTCAATGGGGCTTGTAGGCGTAAATATAGTTAATAATAAATTATCTCCACAAGAAACCTCATCAACCCTGAGTGGGCTTCTTGCTATTTATCCGATAGATAATGCTGTTTTTACCGACTCATCCGGCACAATAGTCACAGCAACTGATAGCCGTTTAGTTGGGCAGAGCCTAGCTAAACACCCCGCTTTCTCGGCGATTATTACAGGCAACAAATCTGAGGGGATAGAGCCTGTCGAACGGGTTGTTAGCCCGGTTGGTTTTCATGTTGCCCAAGCTATTAGGGATAGCAGCGGCATTCTACAAGGAATTGTTAGCTGCTATGTCGACATCACAAGATTGGGTAGCGCACTACCGATTAGAACCACCACAGGAGCAACAAATATAGTCGACTCAAATGGCACTCTTGTTTTTCAAAGCGAGTTTCAGAAGCTTGTCCTGACGAATCCATTTTGGGGCAAATATGATTTTGTGAAGACCGCTCTTTCAGGGAAAGACGCGGTAAGTACCAAATTTGTGTTCCCGGTAACTGGAAAGGTCAGGATAATAGCCGAAGTACCGATAAGCGAATTTGGTTGGGCTGCCGGCTCTTCCATTGACGCCGATCAAGTCTTAAGCCCTATCAGGCGAGACATTATTAACTCTGCTCTGGTTGCTGCTGCTATACTGATTATTGCCCTTATCATAAGCATCCTTATTGTGCGAAGGGTCATTAGCTCTCTTTCTTATCTTGCTGAGAGGGCTCGCGCTGTAGGCGAGGGCCATTTTGATGAGCCGATCTTAATTGCAACGGGCGATGAGATCGAAGATGTTGCTCACTCACTTGACGAAGCAAGGCTTAATCTTAAGCAGGCAGTAGAGAGTCTTAGCGAATCAAATAAGAAAGTCCAGTTGCTGCTTCAATCAATGGATGAAGGCATTTACGGTGTTGATACGAAGGAGCACTGTACTTTCATAAATCGGGCCGCATCTGAAATGCTTGGCTATAAGCCTGAGGAAATACTTGGCAAAAATGCGCACGAATTGATGCACTATAAACATAGCGATGGTTCACCATACACCGAAGATGAGTGCCCTATC
>NZ_JBTSLF010000162.1:0-5570 GCF_054640775.1 Candidatus Aquicultor sp.
AAGATCTTCATTTGTATAGGTAACCCTCTGTTTTCAGTCTTTATCCGAGCCACTCCGAAAGCTCTGCCACAAAGCGCTCTTTCGGCATTGCCCCGACAAAGCGCTTCTTTAGCTCGCCGTTCTGAAAGATGGCGAAGGTCGGGATGCTCATCACCTGGTACTGTCCCGCTATGCGCGGGTTGTCATCTACGTTAAGCTTGGCGAATTTCACCTTGCTCGAATATTCATTTGCCAACTCATCGACTACCGGGGCCACGATCCTGCACGGACCGCACCACTCAGCCCAAAAATCAACCAGAACCGGCATATCAGAGCCGATTACTTCCGCATCCCACGACTGCTCGTCAACTTTAACAACGTTCGCACCCATATGTCTCGTACCTACTCCTTTCGCGCCCTACTCTTGGCTCTCGATGTATTTCTCGGCGGACACAGCAGCAAGCGCGCCTTCTCCAGCCGCCACTACGACTTGTTTCAACAGGTTATGACGTACATCTCCGGCGGCAAACACCCCGGGAGCCGAAGTCATCAGCGACTCATCGGTTGTGATATACCCGCTTCCGTCAAACTCCAGCTTACCCGCAAACACTTCGGTGTTGGGAAGGTTACCGACAAAGACGAATATCCCGTCGGCCGGGACCTCTTTCTCTTCACCGGTTTTCACGTTTTTTACCGTAACACCGGTGACCAGACCGTCGCCCGAAACCGCCGTGATGACCGAATCGAGTAAGAAGTCGACCTTCTCGTTATCAAATGCCCGCTTCTGGACGATTTTATCCGCTCTGAGCTGGTCTCTTCTATGGATTATAGTTACCTGACTCGCGAATTTCGTCAGATACAGGGCCTCTTCGACCGCCGAGTTGCCGCCACCGATGACCATGACCTTCTTATTACGGAAGAAGGGGCCATCGCAGGTGGCGCAATACGAAATACCGCGGCCGGTAAGCTCTTGCGCGCCGGGCACGTCCAATCTGCTCGGGCGAACACCCGTTGTAATGATTACGACCTTGGCGCTGAACTCGCCGTTCGGGGTGACGACTTTCTTTATGGGCCCGCTAAAATCGACCGATGTCACCTCGACCATGTCCAGCTCAAGCCCAAATTCCTGGGCTTGCTCGCGCATCTTATCCGTAAGCTCGAAACCGGAAATCCCTTTGGGGAAACCGGGATAGTTTTCGATGATATCCGTGATGGATGTCTGTCCTCCGACGACCTCTTTTTCAAAAAGTCGTACTTTAAGCATAGAGCGCGCCGCATAAAGACCGGCCGTAAGACCGGCAGGGCCGCCGCCGATTATTATCAAATCGTATTCTTCTGCCATGTTTATACCACCAACCTCTCTCTATTTATTTTTTAGGAGCACCTTTAGCCTGGGCATCTATTTGCTGCAGGTAGCCATCGGCTTGCGATGCGAATGGGCTTTGCGCGGGGGCCTTTTCCAAGACCTTTTGGAAGAATTGTTTTGCATGCTCAAGGTCGTTTTGCTGGTATTTTATCACGCCAAGGTTAAAATAGGCCTGGAAAAAGCTCGGGTCGCTCGTGACAACTTTGTTCAATTCGACGGTCGCAATATCCGTCATGCCCAGAAAGTTATACGCTACTGCCATGTCCGTCCTTATATTAGACTTGCTCGGATCGACATCCAGCGCTTTCTTGTAGTAATCGATCGCTTTTTGATAGGTTTTCTGATCTTGCTTTACCTGGGCCACATCAAAATAGGTATTGCCAAGGCCGTAGAGCGCTTGGATATCCTTCGGACTTTTCTTCAGGATACTCTCATAAGTATCTTTTTGCGCATTGAGGGTAGTGACTTGGCTCTGGTACTGCGAAAACTGCTTCATCAAATCAGCCGGACCCTCAGGTACGGCCTGCGTCGTTTGCAACCCTAAAACACCCGGATACTGTTTTAGCACCATGAACAAGGCGATAATCGCCACTGCGGCAACCGTCGTCCAAACCGGTTTTTTATTTGCCTTTAGCCTAAACAGGGCCCGTTTAACACCGCTATACGCGAACTCCTCACCCGGATGCTCGACTTTGATACCCAGCGTCTGCGCCTTCAAGAGCATATTAAGGTCGTTCGTCACGATGGTGACCGGACGCCCGTTGCTCTCATTCTTTAACTGGTAGACGACAGACAGAATCCTATCATCCGAGTTCTTGCTTCCGAATTTATCGTGGTTTCCCTTCGATGGGTCAAAATTCATAACCCGCAAGACGGAGTTTTTCGCAAAAGGGATTCCATCGGTAAGTTTACCGTGTTCTGAGAGTTCGAAGAGGATTCTGGATATTTGCCGGCTCCGGTAGCGCAGTTCGCGATCGGCCCGGGACGTCTTGATTTTATCAAGTTCTCCGAGTACGATGTCCGGTATTACGACATCCGCGTCCGGAAACGCGTAAACAGCTTTTGGATTGTAGAGAAGCACATTTGTATCCAGCACATAGATAGGTCGCTTTTTATTTATCTTCGACATAATACCCTCATTATAAACTCTATCTACTATAATCGGTAGTGGTTTGATAAAAACCCCCTACGCTTGTCGGCATCGCCCAGTTCGGCCGATTTTATCTGCTTGGCCTAAGAGCGATTCGGCCCCAGGCGAACCTTTATTGTACGGCAGAAATTAGGTGGTATTATCAAATTAAGAAAGAGCTGGGGTTATCCGATACCTTAACGGACACACCAAACCTCGTTAGTTGTGAATATAGCAACTGATTCTTAGAAAATGCTGAGAGAAACATTAAAGAATACTTAGAAGAGTACTTAGAAGAATACTTAAGATAACTTTTAGAAGAACATATAAAAGGAGCTATAGATCTTATGCATGAACTAGACAGAGAAGAAATAGTTATTCCCGAAGAAGTCGCTCTGATTCCTCTACGAGATATGATCATCTTTCCGAACCTGGTAGTCCCGCTATTTGTCGGCAGGGAGAAGTCGATTGCGGCGCTTGAGGTGGCGATGAAAGAAGAGCATATCGTAGCCCTCGTTACACAGAAGATGGCCGAGCTTCAGGAGCCCGATATCGAAGACCTGTACAGTATCGGAACCGCCGCGGTTATCATGCAGGAGCTGAAAATTCCTGATGGTACGGCGAAAGCCCTGGTCGAAGGATTGTCCCGTATAGAGATCGTCGAGTTCACCCAGACCGAGCCTTATTTTAAAGTCAAGGTCAAAGTGCTTCCCGAGCAGGAAGAAAAAGATATAGAAGTCGAGGCGCTCATGCGCAACCTGGTACTTCAGTTCGAGCGCTCGGCAAGCCTCGGCAAACCCATCCCTCAGGAAGTGCTTCTCGCGACCGCGAATATCGAGGAGCCGGGCAGGCTCGCCGACTTCATCGCGTTCCACTTGAACCTTAAAATCGATGAGAAACAACAGATAATCGAAGCGGTAAATGCGCACGACCGTCTTGAGAAGGTCAGCATATTCTTAAACCGCGAGCTTGAGATACTTGAGATCGGAAGCAAGATACAGTCCCGCGTAAAAGACCAGCTTACCAAGACACAGAAGGAGTATTTCCTCAAAGAGCAGCTTAAAGCTATCCAGCAGGAGCTGGGTTTGATGGATGAGCAAGCAGCCGAGATGGAGGAGCTTCGCGCCAAGATAAAAGCGGCAAAGATGCCGAAGGAAGTAAACGAGAAGACACTGAAAGAGCTAGATAGGCTCACTAAAATGTCGCCCCAATCGGCTGAGTCATCGGTTATCCGTACGTATTTGGACTGGCTGATAGGGCTACCGTGGCAAAAGAAGAGCAAGCAAAAGCTTGACCTGAAAGAAGCATCGGCCATCCTTGATGAGGATCATTACGGATTAGAGCAGGTCAAGAAACGGGTACTCGAGTATCTGGCGGTGCACCAGCTTACCAACAAGATGAGGGGCCCGATACTCTGCTTTGTCGGCCCACCCGGAACGGGCAAGACCTCGATAGGAAAATCGATCGCCCGCTCACTGGGGAGAAAATTCGTGCGGATCTCGCTCGGCGGCGTACATGACGAAGCCGAGATTCGCGGCCACAGGCGCACCTATGTCGGGGCGCTACCCGGGCGCATTATCCAGGCGATCAACCAGGCGGGGACAAAGAACCCGGTCTTTATGCTCGATGAGATCGATAAAGTCGGCGCCGATTTCCGGGGCGATCCGACGGCGGCGTTATTAGAGGTGCTTGATCCCGAGCAGAACTTCGCGTTTTCCGACCACTACCTGGAGGTCCCGTTCGACCTCTCCGACGTGGTCTTCATAACGACGGCCAATATGCTTGAGACCATCCCGGCGGCGCTCCGTGACCGCATGGAGATTATCCCTTACTCGGGGTACACCGAAGAGGAGAAGGTACAGATCGCAACCAAGTATCTCATCCCCAAGCAGATCCCAGAGCACGGGTTAAAAGACAAGAACATACTAATCGAGGACAAGGCGCTCAGAGAAATCATCCGCGAGTACACCAGAGAAGCCGGCGTGCGTGGCCTCGAGCGGCGCATCGCAAGCATTTACAGGCAAGTCGCCCGCAAGGTCGTCGAGGGTGAAAAGAAAAAGTTGAAAATAACCGAAAAGAACGTGCATGAATACCTTGGCCCGCGCCAGTTCAGCTACGGTCTGGCCGAGGAAGCGGACGAGATCGGCGTGTCGACCGGCCTTGCCTGGACGGAGTTCGGAGGCGACGTTCTCTCGGTCGAGGCGACGACGCTGCCCGGCCGGGGCAAACTCATGCTGACCGGCCAGCTCGGCGAGGTCATGCGCGAATCCGCGCAGGCAGCAGTGAGCTATATTCGTTCGCGCGCCGAGATGCTCGACATCGACAAGAACTTCTACAGCGAACTCGATATCCATATCCATGTGCCCGCCGGGGGCATTCCGAAAGACGGCCCGTCTGCAGGCATCACAATAGCGACGGCGCTCGCCTCAGAACTCACCAAACGCCCGGCCAAGCGCGAAGTCGCGATGACGGGTGAGATCACCCTGCGGGGCCGCGTTCTTCCGATCGGCGGCGTCAAGGAGAAGATCCTTGCCGCACATCGCGCGGGTATCAAAGAGATCATCCTTCCAGCGGAAAACAAAAAAGATCTCGAGTTGGTTTCAAAGGAAGTCAAAGAAGAATTAAAATTCTTTTTCGTAAAGCATGTGGACGAAGTTCTTGAGCTGGCCCTTCGCACTAAAGGCAAAAATGGCTCCAAAGGCGCTAAAGTTGCAAAAAAGCAGGTATCGGCCCTAAAAGCTAAGTAACGACCGGATTTTCGCTGGAGGTTTTCCGGGAAATAATAGTTTGATAAGTAGCCAAGCCTTGTTGTATCATGGGGCTTAAGCGAATATATTTAGGCTCAGGATCTTGCTGCCACGTCGTGGGTTACGGTCGCTTTTATTTGGGAGCACTCGAAAGAATTGACTCCATAGAAGGCCCCTAGTGGGGACTAGAACAAAACCCATGATCCTGGGCCTTTTCTTTTTGTCCTTTAAAAAGCAACCAGGCGCTGCGTTTACGCGAAGTCATATTTTGGTATCCATAAGCTTGGTGAGTTTATGGATAATTCTTTGCGACTTTTGTGTTGTTTAAACATAGCCGACATTCTTCTCA
>NZ_JBTSLF010000163.1:0-5564 GCF_054640775.1 Candidatus Aquicultor sp.
CGCCCTAATCGCGGCGGCTAGTCTAGTCGGTGTTCTTCTTTCGCTCGGGGCTATAACGACCGGGCAGGTTGAGTCGATCATTCCGTTTAGCTCACTAGCGAGCTTTTTCCGGGCGAACTTGGTCGCCGCGTCTTTGGTCTCGATGCTGCTGCTCGCCGTCGTGATGGCACTTTCGGTGCTCTGGCTTCGCGCCCAGTTTGCCGAGGCGGTACGCGCGGTTTCCGGCGGCATGTACGAGGTCCCTGAAGAGGGCCCCGGTGTGACCGAGGTTAACTACAACGCGGTGGAACACGCGATTGATAACGTCATCAAAAGAATTCCCGGGGTGATGGATTCCCAGACGCACATTTACGCAGAGCAAGACGGGAGACTCTTCGCCCATTCCTCTCTTATGGTTAAGAGAAGCGCGGATTTGCATACTATCGACAGCACGATACGGGAATCTATCAATCGCAGCTGGCTTAATAAATTTGGCAGCAATCTCTCAGAGCACGATATCACGGTTAGAATAGAGCCCGTAGAGAGTCGGGTCGCATAAAGACATAAAGAGGGGGTTTCATGATGACCAATACGCAGCTAGGTGTTCTTATCGGGTTCATCCTGGGTGTCGCGTGGATTGCATTTGGCTTTCCAGCCGTACTGCTCGGCGTCATATTCGGTGCGGCCGGATACTTTGTCGGCAGGATACTAGATCACCAGGTCGACCTGCAAACATATATCCAGCGGTATTCACGGTAGCGATAGCGGTCTGTCCGGAGCCTTGCCCATCGGATGTGTAGGTGGTTGCAATCCTGCACGGTATATTATAAGCTAATGCATTGTGAAGTCGATTGCTCGGTGGGTGTAGGATATGGAGAGAGTAGATGTAGTCGTTGTTGGCGCAGGGCCGTCGGGATCAACAGCCGCCTATTTCCTTGCCAAGAACGGGGTCAAAGTAGCATTACTGGATAAGAGCAAATTTCCTCGCGAGAAGACCTGCGGCGATGGGCTGGGCCCGCGCTCGCTTCAAATGCTCGATAAAATTGGCCTTCTGGGATGGCTCGAGCAAGGTGGCTACTACCGTTGCGACCGGGTGCGCATTATCGCAAGTAGCGGCGCTCACTTCGAAGCCGCTCTGCCGGCCGAGGACACCCATTATCCATACATCATAATCACACCGAGGATAGACCTCGATCAAAAACTCATAGAAACAGCAACAGATGCCGGAGCTAAAGTCTACACCGATTGTAAGGCTTTAGCTCCTGTCGTATCTAACGGCACCGTTACCGGGGTAAGGGCGATGTATAACGGCGAAGAGGTCGAGATACCCTGCAAGGTTGTCATTTGCGCCGACGGCACGCACGGCACGTTTGTCCGCACAACCGGCATCGAGGTACCGAAGCCGCATGCGGTTTGCACGCGCGCTTATTACTCGAATGTTAAAGGCCTCGATGATTGCATCAACCTTTATATAGACGAGCGCATCATCGAGGGCTATGCTTGGGTATTCCCGACATCGGCAAGCACCGCAAATATCGGCCTCGGGGTGAGTACCCCCGTGATGAAACAGCACAACCTGGATTTAAAGAAACTGCAGGACTGGTTTTTAAACGAAAGGGACGCAAGCCCGATAGATATGAGCGGGGCCGTTGCCGATACCGAGGTCAAAGGCGCATATCTTAGGATGGCCATCGGCCGGCACAATACGGTAGCGAACGGCATCCTCCTCTCCGGCGACTCGGCCGGTCTTGTCAGCCCCTTAAGCGGCGAGGGAATCGCCTATGCCTTGGAAAGCGGGGAACATGCGGCTCTAGCGACAAAAGCCGCGCTGGATAAGGGTGATGTCTCTGCCAAGGCGCTTCAATCCTACAACGAGTATCTTAACAAGCACTACTTTATCGATGAGAGGTTAAGCGATTTTTTACGCCAAGGCCTTAAGCGAAATTCGATAACAAACCGGCTTGTTAAGCAGAGCCTGAAGCACCCCGAGTATGCCACCAAATTTGTAAGCGTCATGCTGAGCACCTCAAAACCCACCGCTTTGTTTTCGCCCAGGATGCTGGGATACTACTTCTTTTAGAAGCCAGGAGTCAGGAGCCAGAATCCAGAAGGTGTGGGTCTAGAGAGTGGGTCTTTAGAGGGGGCAGAATCCCCAAGCACAACCTCCCGAATATTCTGATGAGGCGGTGACCGGTTGGGTGACGATTTTTCGTTCTTCGCGGCGGCCGATGTAGAGAACCTGCTCGCGCTTACTCCCGTAGCGGTACACCGTAATCCCTTTGCACCCAAGCTCATACGCGAGCAGAAATATCCGCTTTACGTCATCGAGCGTTGCGTCTTGCGGCAGGTTGACCGTTTTCGATACCGCATTATCCACGTGTTTTTGAAAGACCGCCTGCATACGCACATGCCACTCCGGGGCTATATCGAGCGCCGTTACGAAGAGTCGTCTCACATCGTCCGGAATCTGCTCCATACCCTGGATGGAGCCATACTTGGATATCTCCATCATAAGCTCCTGGTTATAGAAGCCGCGCTCTTTAGCGATACGCTCAAAGACCGGGTCGACTTCAAGAAGCGTTGTTCCTTCCATGACTTCCCGGGCGTAGGAAACGGCGAAGATGGGCTCGATGCCGCTGCTCGTGTTGGCGATGATGCCAATGGTGCCGGTTGGGGCGACGGCGGTGATCGTCGCGTTTCTAATTCTCTCATAGCCGGCCTCATCCCAAGTGCTTCCCTCGAAATTCGGGAAGGAGCCGCGTTCCTCGGCCAGCTTAACCGATGCCTTGATGCCTTCATCGTGGATAAACTTCATCACCTTGTCCGCCGCAGCAAGGGCTTCCTCGGTATCGTACGGGGTGCCGAGTTCCAAGAGCATCTCCGCAAACCCCATAACCCCCAGGCCTATCTTGCGGTTGGCCTTGGCCATGTGGTCGATCTGCGGCAGCGGGTACTTTCCGGCGTCTATCACGTTATCCAAAAAATGCACGCTCAGGTGCACGATCTCACGCAGTCTCTCCCAATCTATCGCACGGTCTCTCACCATCTTCTGCAGGTTGATCGAACCTAAGTTGCACGGCTCATAGGGCAACAATGGAATCTCGCCGCACGGATTCGTCGCCTCAAAATATCCTACCTGAGGTGTCGGGTTTGCGGCGTTGGCGCGGTCGACGAAGAAGAGGCCGGGGTCGCCGTTTGCCCAGGCCATCGCTACAATCAGGTCGAAGAGATACTTGGCCGAGAGTCTGCCTTGGGGCTCGCCGTTTCGCGGATTTACGAGATTGATATCCGAATCGCCGGCAACCGCCTCCATGAACTCGTTTGAAACGGCGACCGAGATGTTGAAGTTATCCAGAAATCCCTCGTTCTTCTTCGCCGTCACGAAATCGACGATGTCCGGGTGGTCGTAGCGCAAGATGCCCATGTTAGCACCCCGGCGCCTGCCGCCCTGTTTGATGACTTCCGTTGAAACATCGAAAATCCGCATAAACGATACGGGACCGGAGGCGACGCCCTTGGTCGTCTGGACGGTGGCGCCTTTCGGCCTGAGCCTCGAGAACGAAAAGCCCGTCCCGCCGCCCGTTTTGTGAATGATCGCCATATATTTTACTGCGTCGAATATCGCGGGTATCGAGTCCTCGACCGGTAACACAAAGCAAGCCGCGAGCTGGCCGAGCGAGGTTCCGGCGTTCATCAGGGTAGGGGAGTTGGGTAAAAACTCGAAGTTCGCCATCATCTCACAAAACGACTCCTCGGTCGCCCTGAGGTCTGCGTTAGCGTCGTAGAGCCTGTCCGGCGCCGCGATTGCTACGGCGACGCGCTTGAAAAGCTGGCTTGGGGTCTCGATGATAGTCCCGGCTTCGTCTTTAAGCAGATACCGCTGGCTCAACACTTTTGCCGCATTGACGCCCACTTTGATATCACCCGACGGCACACCGACAAACGTTCTGGCCCGCCTGATATCGGCCCGCAGTCTGCGGTAGAGCATATACTCCCTTGCCACATCGGTGTGGCCTTGGTCGATCAATACCTGCTCGACGACATCCTGAATCTCTTCAACCGAGGGAATAGGGTTCGCGCTGAAGGTCTCGTCGAGTTTTTCCACCACGAAATCCGCGAGCCGTGCGGCAAGCTTGCCGTCCGGGTGCCCGGTGGCGTTGAGCGCCTTATGGATGGCGCTTGCTATTTTGCCCGGCTCAAAATCGACGATGCGCCCGTCGCGTTTTCGCACATTTCTGACTAACCCCTGCCACATCCAACATCCCTCATTAATGCTGGCGGCCGCGTGGGGGTGGTGCCGGTCGACTCCGGTACGGAACCGGGACGAATTCGACGGACGGACGCCGTTGCTGGGTTTGCGGGTAGAGTTGCATCAACTCATGGAATTCTTTAGGAAGCTCGCTATTGACAGGCAGGTTAAGCTCTCGCGCCTTGGCCACATCGATTGGATAATCATGGGTCCAGCGACCCTCGCTTAAAATCGTTGATATCTCGCGCGCTTTCTCTTCGGGCATTTGGTCTTTTATCAGGTTGTAGACGATATCATGCACCTGGTTGATCGCTTTTCTCGCAACATCTCCCAGGATGAGGGTCGCATCATCTCTATTGGGGTTGGGTTTTTCAAGCGCCGCTAAAATCGATGCGGCAGGGTAGGAGCCCCTGGGGTCGCCGAGCTGCGGGTCGACCGGGCCGAGAACGGCGTTCTCATCCATAATTATCTCATCGGCGGCGAGCGCGATGAGGGTGCCGCCCGACATCGCATAATGCGGCACAAAGACCGTGACTTTCGCGGGATGCCGTTTCAGCGCGAATGCGATCTGCTCGGAGGCGAGCACCAGCCCACCCGGCGTGTGCATGACGATATCTATTGGCACGTGGGGGTCGGTCAGCCTGATGGCGCGTAGAATCTGCTCGGAGTCCTCGATGTCGATATAGCGGGCAAAGGGGATACCGAGAAAACTCAACGCCTCCTGGCGGTGAATAAGCGAAATGAGGCGCGATTTTCTATCCACCTCGATCTTATGGAGGAATTGTATCCTTCGCATGTCGAGAAGACGTCTCTGCAGGATAGGAACTATAAATGAGAGTATAAAGAGCAACCAAATCAAATCAGTGAAGCTTATTTTAATTCACCTTCCATCTACTTTAGGTCTTGAAGTTATCGAATCGCCGGCTCGTCCTTTTCGGTAATCGCCGCGTTAAGCTCGGCTACGAGCGTGTCGGGGTCGATTCCGTGAAGCTGCGCACCCTGCGCTATGTTTTCGAGCCTTGAAACGGCGCACCCGAAACATGCTAGGCCATAGCGGCATAGAACCTCTACGGTCTCCGGATATTGCTCCACGCAATCCGAAATCGTCGTGTCTTTTGTTATATTCATCTTACTGCCCCCTTAGTAAATACCCAATCGGTTCTCGATTATAAACAATTCAGATGTCGGAGGCCGCATCATTAAAAATGACAGCCGCCGCATTGATTATGCGACTTGTGGTCCAAAGTCAGCTGGCGTGTATCGAAATGGCACATCTTGCAGATATTGTATCTTTCATAGTAACCTGTTTTTTGCATTTTGGACAGAAGGGGGTTAC
>NZ_JBTSLF010000164.1:0-5549 GCF_054640775.1 Candidatus Aquicultor sp.
TGATCCTAATTACGGACGGAAAGAGCATGGCGGAGTAAACCGAAGCGGCTTTGTCAAGCAGAAGAATGGCGCTAAAATTTTTGTTGATGGGAACAAATATCAAAAAAAGGATTGGGATAGCAAACCAGCTGATAAAGAATACTTCAACGAATTATTCAGAGTAAGCAAAGAACAAATCATTTGGGGATGTAATTATTATTCGGAGAATTTTGGGAATGGTAGAATTATTTGGGATAAGGTCAACAAGGGAAGTCATCAAAGTGATTGTGAAATAGCTTATAACTCACTTACTAAAAGAGTCGATCTATTCCGCTTTATGTGGCGCGGAATGTTCCAAGGGAAATCAATAGATGAGGGATGGATTCAACAAGGCAATAAGAAATTAAATGAGAAGCGTATCCATCCAACACAAAAACCAGTAATGCTTTATAAGTGGCTTCTCTCTAAATATGCAAAACCTAACAATAAGATTCTGGATACTCATGTAGGTTCAGGCAGTTCAATAATCGCTTGTATCGACTTTGGGTTTGAGTTGGTGGGATTTGAATTAGACAAAGATTACTACGAAACATCGAGCCAACGAATTTCAGTTCATCAATCATTAATAAAAACAGCAGTTTAAGAGGCGAATATCATGGCAAAGAAAAAAATTAATCACGAAGATATGGATACTATTGCAAGATATTCTAATCTTGACTTGCAACTGATAACAGACTTTGAACCGTTCTTTAATGAGGTTAGCGATAATTTCAATTTGTTGGCCGGGCATATTATGAGCCAGAACGATCTAAAGAAATTAGGATTAGAGAAACGGCCAGCGTTCAAAACAAATCTGTTTATGCCTATCATGCTAAGAATTCTTGGGGATTTCAAGGGAAACATACCTGGATTAGAGTTTCTTCCGCGCACTCCAAAGGATCAGGACAAATGCGCTATCATAAAAGAAGTGAATGACTACGCCTTTTATCAAGCCAATAAGATTGAGTATGAACTTGCAAAAGCTTTTCTGTTCGCTTCTGTTGGCCGCATAACTTGGATGCGACAAGATTTTACATATAACTATGATAATGAGGGTATGGTTGAAATTGAGCATTATCATCCATTCCTAAAATATGATCGGTCTTTAAGCAAAAGAAATCTAAGAGATTGTCAATTTATCTTTGATGATAATTGGCTTACTCCGGATGAAATTATACGCCGTTATGCAAAGAATAATGATGAACTAAAAGGAATTCTGCAAGCTAGAATTGATGAGATATTGGGCGGCAAGAAAGAAACGATGGCCAATAGAATTTACAACTACTTGGCTAAACTTACCGGGGCCGTACTTGATTATGGCGGAGAGAAAGCCGGATATGATTACAAGAAGATTTGGACCAAAGATGGATTAGTTTATGATAAAAATGGTACCTGGTTGAATAATGGAAGATTCAGAGTAACCGATGCCTATGTGAGACAAGACTTTCCAAAGTTAATTATCGTTGATAAGATTCTCCAAAAGAAGTTTGATTTTACCGATGAGGTAAAGAGGGATGATATTGATAATGTCCCGGATCCAAACAATTGGATTGATAACGCAAAGTTGCAGTTAATCAAAGACGCGCTTCCGGATAAGATGCCTTATATCCGCGAAGAGTCGGAAAGTAAGATAATCCAAACAAGTATTTGCCCAGGTCTGAATATCAAGCTTTATGACGGTCTGCAGCAATTACAGAATGGAAATTTCAAGTTCACAATGATTCAGGGTTATGACTTTCATCCGGATGTGATGGAAACAAAGAGCATAATTGACAATATCAAAGATTCTGTAAAGAGTTATAACCTTCGGGACAATACTAACCTTACCTATTTGTTACGTTCTACACACTTAGAATGGCAGGTAGAAGATCAGTATAAAAACAAAGTCGGCGATTTATCGAGTAATAAGATAGGCGGAGTAAGATTTGTTCCTCAAGGTTCATTAACTAACAATGCGATAAAGAGAATCGATCCGCCGCCGCCAAACGTGGCACTTGAAAGATACCAGCAGCAGAAATGGGAAGAGGCCAAAACCTTAACCGGAATAAATGAAAACGCTATGAGTAGGCAGGAATCTACGCACGAAAGCGGGAAGTTATTTGATTCAAGAGTGCAGCAAAGTGAAATCATGCAAGAATGGATTAGTGAAAATGCCCAGGCTGCGCTTCCGGTATTGGCCGAGAACAATATTTATTTCTTCCAAAAGTTCTTTACCGATGAGAGAACTTTAAGAATTATCGGTGAAGATGGAAAGATCGATTGGCTCGTACTAAATCAAAAGACAAACCTTGGTGAAGTCAAGAACGACATTTCCGTGGGTAAGTTCGATGTTATTATCAGTCGTGTTCCATTTGGTAGAGTAGCAAAGGAGAACGACAAAGAAAGAAATTTAGAACTGTTGCAGATTACTTCTAAGATACCGGGGTTCGACATCATTAATCAAATGCTGGCTAAGGAGATCATCAAAAGCACTAACCTACAAGTCAAAGGCCCGATTATGCAGATTATTGATGCTGTTATTAAAAAACAGGTTGAAGCACTTCAAGGTGGAGATCAAAACGATCCGGCTGCAAAGATGGCTAATCAAGTTCAGCAAATGATGATGGAGTTAGAACTAAAGAGTAAAGAAATTGCTAACCAGCAAGAAGCAATCCAAAATGAAGGAATGAGTTTGGATAATGAAAAGAAACGGCTCGAACTTCAAACACAACAAGAGCAGTTAGGCCAAGTTATGGAAATGATGAAACAGTTATCCGGGCAAGCACCATTAAAACAACCAACAGTACAGCCAACAAATCAAGGGATTCCAGCAAAATGACAAGGAACCAAAGAGAAATCTTTATGCGGTTATGGACCGGGGCAGTAGTCAACATTAACGATAAATTTGGAAGGATTCTAAGCAGCGAAGGAAAGATAGATGATAAGGAAGGAGATAGTTACCTATTCAGGCGACCAGCAGAGATCATACAGCCAGGCGGGAAAACAAAGAAGGTTTATTCTGTGTTCGTGAAGTTCAATGTTACCGAGGTTCCAATAAGGCCACATGTAGAAAAGCCGGAGGATTCAAAGGGATGAAGTTCTACATCTTTGAACTATACAAATATTTAGATGAGAAAACTCTTCCAAGAAATCAGAACATAGATTATCCGGTAGAGTTCTTACAGATCAACGATCCGAATGAGCCGGTAAATTCAATGTTCTACAAGGTTGAAATCATTGGTGAAAAATTCTTAAAGGTAGTTCTAAACTAGCGGAGGAAGAGTTTTGGCAGAAATTACAAAAGAATTGGTGGATAATGCTCGATCTAATTTAACAAGATTTTGGAACGACTTTTATATAAGGATTGATAATAGCATCAGAGATTATTTTAAGAAAACGATGAACGATGAGCAAATATCTGATGCCGAAATACAAAAGATGATTCTACAAGCCCAGCTACATTATGTTCAAGAATTTACCAAGGATGGTGGAATCATCATCAAGTTTTATTCAAAAGATAATTTTCTATTTAGCGTATCATTATTTGTGAGATAAGAATGAAACAGAAGCACAAGAAAGTAATTACTCTTAATCCAGCACCAACAAAAGAAGAATTGCTGCAGCATTTGAAATTAAAAGCGAAAGTTGCAGAGATAAAAGCAAATAGAGAAAAGGAAAAAGCTAATCTTGGATCTTAAAGAATTCAATATATGGCTTGGTAAGTTGAATATTACCGAACAGAATGAGGTATGCGAATTCCTAAACTCAATTCGTATCGCCCATCAAGAAAAGGTTGTTGTCGGATTTTCGGTTAATCTCACGCACAAAAACGAGATAGTTTTTGATTGTCCGAAGGTAAGTTATACCTCAATAAAGAAAATATTGAATATGAGAATAAAATAATGAGAGAGATAAAACTAACACAAGGCAAAATTGCATTGGTCGATGATGAGGACTACGAATACCTTAATCAGTTTAAGTGGTTTTGTAGTAAACAAAAATACACATGTTACGCTGTTAGAAGTATGAGGATGCCCGATGGGAATTACAGGACACTCGCTATGCACCGCGCAATAATGGGTACTCTGAAAGGGAAAGTTGTCGATCACATTGACCACAATGGACTTAACAATCAAAAATATAATTTGAGAAATTGCACTCATGCGGAGAATCTGATGAACCAATCTCCGGCGAAATCTAGCGGTTCAATTTATAAGGGTGTATCGTTATACCCAGGCGGAGATGGTTGGAGGGCTATAATCAGGAAGGACAACAAACAACATTTCATTGGTCGTTTCACAAAAGAGATAGAGGCAGCAAGGGCATATAACCAAAAAGCAATAGAATATTTTGGCGAATATGCGTTATTAAATCAAATAAATTAATTTTTAGAATATGCGCTTTTAATAGTGTTGAGGAAAATACAAGTTTTATATTAGTCGTGAAATTATAAATAAGTAGTACCCGGACAAGTTTAATTACCCCGGTTGGCGAAAGGAGCACCCCTCTCCTTATTCGCTGGCTGGGGTTTTTTTATGCCCGGAAACAGAAAATAAACATTTAACAAAAAGGAGTAGAACAATGAAAAAGGTAATTGGTTTTATAATCGTTGGCTTACTGATGGCTGTTTCAAGTGTTAGCGCACAATGGGCGACTAACTATAATGCGAGAGTTACACCGACAAAGCAATATTTAGAAATTTACTTTTCCGGCACATTAGATAGTACCGGGCAAACATACGGTTCCTTAACCTCTAATGTTTTTTCGCTTGCTGATTATGATGGTGTGGCTGACATTGATTATCACTACCTAATAACAAATGCACTTGGTTCGCCGGACGTAAAGATAACACTTTTACATTCTGACCTAGATCAAACAGCGGCTAATATGGTTGCGACTGTTCTGAAAGACACAATAAAAACAGAATCAGAATTATCCTCTTATCTCTCACTACAGGGTGTACGCGCGAAGTATTACAGATTGAAGATAGAATCCTTGGCGACCGGGCGTGATGGTTCAATTTTTAAGATCATGTTCATTCTGCCGAAAAGAGATTTCTAATAAAGAATAGTGAATAAAACCGATGGGTAAAACCAAAGGGTAATTAAATAAAACAAAAATTAAATAATGGGTAATACCATGTTAGATGCAAATGGAAATGGAATAGTAGTTGATGAAGAATTACAAGCGGGTAATACCGAAGAAGTTAAAGAGCAAATAGTTCCAACTGGCGAAGTAACAACTGCCGAAGTTATCCCTACCGCAGATGACAAATCCGAAGTAGTAGAAGAAACAAAGCTTGGTGTACTTCCTAATGATGCAGATTTAGATGAGTTCGATAAAACTTTAGAGGCAATTAAAACTGCCGCAAAAGAAAAAGCAGCAAATGAGAAAACCGAAGTAGTTGAGCCAATCACCCAAGAAGGAGATAAAACTCCGTTACCGAAAGAGGATAAGCCCGAATCGGTTAAAATTGATGCAGACTATATCGGGAAACAAAGTGAGGATGTTCAAGAGATCCTCAAAGGAATGAAAGGGAAAAGAGACTTTAT
>NZ_JBTSLF010000165.1:0-5485 GCF_054640775.1 Candidatus Aquicultor sp.
CGCCTCCTGAAGAGCGGCGTACATAAAGCGATAATTTTCTTCACTAAAAAGCATTGTGTTAATTAGATAGTTAGTAAAAATTCCGCCGCGGCGGACTGCGCAAAATGGCAAGAATATTTATTTAGTGATCAACAAATAAGAAATGTAGGGAGCGGTCGAGACCGCTCCGTAACAATGAAATAATTAAAACTAAAGAACGGAACGCTCGCGAGCGTTCCCTACAACTGAAAATTAATTGGTTCTGTCCCGATAGCTATCGGGACAGGTTATGAATTACGAATCAGGAATTAGGAATTGTGAAAAGTATTGAAAAATTTTATTCGGCTGTAAATAGTGGTAAGCATATTTGTGTAGGGTTAGACACCGATATTGAAAAGATTCCCGAACACCTAAAAAAAGCTGACGATCCTCTTTTCCTTTTTAATAAATCGATAATTGACGCAACCCACTCTTCAGCCGCCGCCTACAAATTGAACTTCGCCTTTTATGAAGCTTCGGGTATCGAAGGATTAACTTCACTAAAAAAAACTATCGAATATATCGGTGATGAGATTTTCATTATCGGAGATGCCAAAAGAGGGGATATTGGTTCTACTTCCGCGATGTATGCTAAATCCGTCTATGATTATTTTAAGTGCGATTCCATTACGCTTCATCCTTATATGGGGTATGATTCAATTCAGCCATTTTTAGAATATAAAGATAAACTCAATTTTGTGTTGGCATTAACTTCAAATAAAAGTGCAAGTGATTTTGAAACTCTAACTTTATCTACAAATGAAAAGCTTTATCAAAAAGTTATTCAAAATGTTCATGAGTGGAACGGACAAGTTGGTAATTGTGGAATCGTGTTCGGCGCTACCCAAATTGCACAGCTTCAAGAAAATATTCAATTGATAAATGATTTGCCGGTACTTCTTCCCGGTGTCGGGGCGCAAGGTGGCAGCTTGGAAGAAGTTGTTACTTTATTTAAGCAACATCATTTTACTCTTTATCTAATTAATGCCAGCAGAAGTATTATTTATGCTTCTACCGGTGTTGATTTTGCCGATAAGGCTGCCGAAGAACTTGAAAAACTAAACGTTGAAATTGCCCGGCTTTCTTCAAAGTAAAAAGTATTATTTACTCACGTTACGCAAAAGATCGAATTGTTTTCTTAATCATGGTCTTAATCTTTTTCATAATCTGCATTAATTACAAAAAAACGAGTAGGATTAAGAAAACGATTATGATTAAGAATTTTTTCACTTTATAATTGCGTAAGATGAATTACTTAGTTACCTTATGTACTGTTAAGTTATACAGTGCCACGTCTTTGGAGCAATCCAATTAAATTTTTTGCGTAATATGCTTTCATTATATTTATTTTGCTCCATACTCATCCCTCATTTTATTTACCCGAAACATGCCTAGATGCCGCAATGTTGCGCAAAAGCAAAAAATGCAGCGCCACAATTATTTTGTTGCTTTTCAATTTTAGATTGATTATTTTTTTGCTGTTCGCTTGGGATTGTTTGTTTTTCCTATGAAATAGTGATTAATTTTATAATTTTTATGGCGGTATGTTCGTGGGACTCTTTGATAGCAGAATAATTTTATACATTTGGTGTAAAAACACATTTGAAAATTCAGATGATTTTTTATTGAAATTTAGTTCGGTCTTCAATGCCCGATCTTCGATCATAAAACATCAACCATTAACCCCCGTACTTCAATCTTCAATCTTCAATCTTCAATCTTCAATCTTCAATCTTCAATCTTCAATCTTCAATCTTCAATCTTCAATCTTCAATCTTCAATCTTCAATCTTCAACTGTCAAAAATTAAGCCAAAAACCCCTTTTCTTAGTACAATTCCTCTTTCATTAAATAAAATGCCATTAAAAACATTAACTATAAGCAGATTTGTCGGTAATTCTAAGTTTGATAATTTCCCTCAAGCCCATAAATCTGAACATTTTACTCAAAATATGCGTTTTTTAGCCAATTTCGCAGGCGAAGGAGGGTAACTGGGTGGCGAAAGAGCTTAACTGGATGACGAAAGAGAGTAACTGGACGGCGAAAAAGCTTAACTATTTGCCGAAAAAAGGCAACTGTTTAACAAAAAGAGGCAGCTACATGACGAAAGTATGTGGTTTTATGGCGAAACCGGGTAGCTGTAGTGTAAAAGAGGTTAACTTGGCGGTGTTGTTTTACAGCTACTCAGCGAAAACAGATACCTCCTCAAGAGAAGAAATTCTTTGATCGGTTTTTAAACCGTAGCAAACGTGGCGGGTCTTAGCGAGCTTTGCAAGACACCTCGACTTCGCTCGGTATGGTTTCTCGCAACGTACGCAAAGAAGACGCAACGACCCAAAGAATAAATTGATATGAACTTGGAAAGATTTGGTAACTAATTAATTTCAAACAAACAAAAAGGTGACTCAAATGCAAAAAGCAGTTGAAGAAAAACGGTTGTTCAGTGTCGCTGATTCCATTATGCTTGAAGCGGCAAAAGATAAGAAGGGATTTCTGATAGAAGATAAGACAAAGCTCGCAAGCTTCGACCCCTCCTTTTCAGATTCTTTTCTTGAAGATTACGACAATAAAATTTCTCTAGCGGAAGCGGCGCCGGACGATGAAGCCCTTAACGGTATGGTGGTTAGTTATACTACTGCAGTAGAGGAAAAAATGAAACTCTGCCGTGATAAATTTCAAGGGGTAAAATATTTTATTGATAAAGCGTTTCCCGGCGACCCTGGCAAACAGATTGAGTTCGGGTACAGAGAGTATGATAAGGCAAGAAATAGTCAGGACAAAATGGTTCTTTTTATGAAAGGTGTTTATACAACCTGCCAGAAGTATAAAACAAAATTGAACGAATCTAATCTAACCGACGAGAGCATTGCGCAGTTACAGCAACTAGCGGTTGAGCTTGATGAGGCTAACCAAACACAAAACCAGTTTAACAAGAACCGCCCCTCATTAACACAAGACCGTATAAAAAAGCTGAACGCCGTGTGGGTGTTGATGGGGAAAATATGTAATGCCGGTAAAATTGTTTTTGCGAGTGACTATGCAAAACTGCAAAGATATAATTTGCTTGGAGAAGTTAGTCAATAAAAACCGGATGTTCCTCCTCCACCGCCGGAGAGTTAGATGCTTTGTAAGTGGTAGAGACTTGCCATGGCAAGTCTCTACGTCCGATGAAGTTTCTCGCAGAGCCTGCAACGAAGACGCAAAGAACGCAACGAAAAAAACATAGCGCGCGTTGTGGTTCTTGCGAGCGTAGCGAGAAAAAGGTTTCTCGTCACGCCTCTTTCATAATAAATTCGGAACGCAATCCGGCATTGGCGGACAACGTTAGCAACGGAAGAGTCTTTGTTCTTACACGAGCTTCTTCCGTCCTAAAAAGTGTCTCTACGCTGGTTTTGTAGTAGAACTTTTATTTGAAGAATTTAATTTTATGTATTAGAAAAATGGGAATGGATATTATGAGGAACAAGATAGAATCAGTACTTACAAGCAAAAAGCATGTTATTGCATTAATAGCATTACTTAGCTTACTTATTGCTGCAGTCGGTTATTTTTATTATAAGAACCAGGAAAATTCTATCCGGCAGCAAAAATATAATGAACTAAAGGCAATTGCTGATCTAAAAGTAAGCCAAATTGAAGAATGGATTAAAGACAGAAAGGCTGATGTAATAACGGTTACTGAATCACCTTTCTTTGTAAGAGCAATAAACCAGTGGCTTAAAGATACCGTCAATGTTCAGCTCAAACAAGATATTATAGAACGTCTTCGACTCGTTCAAAAGGAACTTAGCTTCGAAAACATTTATCTCGCTGCCTCAAATGGGCAGCTGCTCTTATCTGTAAAAACCGAATCAGAAGAATTTCTTACAATAACTAAACAAACAATAACTGAAACATCTAAAAAAGGCGAAAATGTTTTTACCGATCTTTACTGGTGCCAAACAGAGAACAAAATCCACTACGATGTTATTGCTCCGATTATCAATAACGAAAATAAAACAATTGCCATTCTGTTATTCCGTATAGACCCGAACGATTATTTATATCCTTTGATAGAGACATGGCCTACACTAAGTAAAAGTGCGGAGACTATGCTTTTTAGAGTAGAAAAAGACAGCGTTCTATTTCTTAATGAACTTCGTCACCGAAAAAACACAGCATTAAAATTGAAAATTCCTTTAACTCGGACAGAAGTTCCGGCAGTGCAAGCAGCATTAGGACGCACCGGAATATTTGAAGGTGTTGATTACCGCGGTATTGAAGTTCTTTCCAATATTAGAATAATTCCGACTACTAATTGGTTTATGGTGGCAAAGGTTGACCGGAGTGAAATTTACGCTGATCTTTATCTTACTGCCGGAGTTATTGCCGTCTTCTCGATTTTTCTAATAATTATTTGCGGAGTTGGGTTTGCTTTTATTTATAGCTCACGTCAAAAAAATATCTTTTTGGAACTATACAGAAAGGGAAAAGAACTCTGGCAGTCGCAAGAAAAATTCAAAGTTACAATGGATAGTCTTGGAGATGGCGTAATAACGACCGACTCCAATGGTAGAATACAATACATCAACAAAATAGCGGAGGAATTAACCGGTTAGAATTTTAGAGAAGCAAGAGGAAAAATACTGGGAGAAGTTTATTCTGTAAAGAATGAAGAGACCGGGGAAAAAGAAAGTAATATCATTGAAAAAGTATTAAAGCAAGGTATTGTAAAAGAGCTTGCCAATCATACTATTTTGATTTCTAAAAGCGGCAAAGAAATTCCCGTTATGGATACCGGCGCGCCAATTTATGATAATGATGGTTCTATTACCGGAATAGTGATAACATTTAAAGATGAATCGGAAAAACGCCGCCAGCTAAAACTTATAAAAGAAAGTGAATTTCGTTACCGTTCAACATTAGACAGTATGATTGAAGGTTGTCAGATAATTGGATTTGATTACAAGTATTTATTCCTCAATCAAACTGCAATAATGCAATCTAATCTTACCAAAGAAAAAATTATTGGTAAAACAATGATGGAATGCTATCCGGGAATTGAAAAGACTAAAATGTTTAATGAGTTACGCCGGTGCACAGAGGAAAGAATTTCGGGAAATATAGAAAATGAATTTTCATATGCGGATGGCGGAAAAAGATGGTTTCATTTACGCTTCGAGCCGGTTCCCGAAGGAATTTTTATTTTATCCGAAGACATTACTGAAAAAAAACTGGCTGAGCAAGAGTTATTCATTGCGAATAAAGAACTTCTATTCCAAAACGAAGAGAAAGTAAAACGTGCAGCAGAATTAGTCATCGCGAATAAAGAGCTTCTATTTCAAAACGAAGAGAAAGAAAAACGAGCAAAAGAATTAATCATAGCTAACAAAGAGCTTGTCTTTCAAAACGAAGAGAAAGAAAAACGGGCAGAAGAATTAATCATAGCTAACAAAGAGCTTGTCTTTCAAAACGAAGAGAAAGAAAAA
>NZ_JBTSLF010000166.1:0-5473 GCF_054640775.1 Candidatus Aquicultor sp.
TGAAAAATACTGGGCGTTTAACCGTAACATTTATCAAGCTGCCACAAAGTTACAAATTATTTCACAATTGTCAAGTTGCACCGAACCGCCCAGTTTTTTTAAGTGTGTGTTAGCAACCGTAATTATTTTCATTATCAACGAGTTAAGTTGTTTCAAGTTGTAAAATGTTTTCAACGAGAAATTTTATTTAGAAAACGTTCCTCGAAAACCGCAACGAGTTTGTAAAATGTTATTTGACAGAGTGAAACTCTGAAGTCCAACCACAAAATTTATAGAACGAATTAAATATATTTTACTTTTCAAAGTCATAGAATAACATTAGACACATTTTTTTAATATTATGGTTGCTAACGATTGGAACTACGAAACGACGTGCAATTTAATACAATTTCCTGTCAAACCGCTAAAATGTTTATTCATTGTTATAATTGTCAAGTTGCACATAACTGCACGTTGTTTTTCGTAGATTGTGTTATGCACTGGCGGTTTATTATTCTTGTCACAAAGATAAGTTATTTTGAATTGTGCTGTGAACTGTCAAAGAGCTTTTTTATGGGGTGGTTGTGTGATAGGGTTTAAATTTTTTGTGTGAAGGGACTTTTTGTTATTTTTTCAGTATTTGTCAAGTTGCAGTACGTTTAAGCAATGCGAGGGCAGGCAAAAAGTGAAACCTCTTTACGCTTTTTAGGTTGCAGGGTGGCACTTGCGGGAAAGCGGAATGTGGTTACACTTGTGTTGGTGGCAAAGTTTATTAATAATATTCGTTATTTATAACTCCCTGTATAAATTTCCTAAAACCCTTTAGTTGTTTCTAAAAACCCTGTCATTAATTCCTAAAACCCTCTGTTTGTTTCTTAATGCCCTCTCGTTGTTTTCTATAACCCCCTGGCTGTTTCTTAAAGCCCTTTCGTTGTTTCCTAAAATATTTTGACTGTTTCTTAAAACACTCCCATTGTTTCCTAAAACCCTGTCGTTGTTTGTCAAAATGCTGAGGAAGTTTCCAAATGTACTGAGGTTGTTTCCTAAAGAAAATTAACGAGGTTGAGTAAAAGGTATCTTACTTATTAGTTTATATTCGGGACTTGTTGCTCCGAAAATTGATTTAACATACTTCTTTGCATCTAATTGTGTATTGTAAAGTGATGTTACATCAAGGTAAAGGATTTTATTTCGACTAATTCGGGCATTACTTAAAGCAGTTTCGGCATTTATAAAAGCAGTATTTTTTGTTTTCATTGATGCAAGCAGAGTATTTAATGCTGTTACTTTTAAATCTGCTTCATTTGGAGTATAACCAGTTTCGGTAGATAATAAATTGATAAGTTTAGCGAAATTGTCCAAACGATTGTCGTAACTCATTTGAGAGGATGAAATTTCCACGTGTTCTACTACGGGTATAGTTTCTGTTGCAGGAGTGGTAGTAGAGGCATTCAAAGCTTTTTTAGTTTTTGGGGTAGCTCTTTTACCTGTAAGTTTTCGTGTAATGGTTTTAGCATCGTCGATTTTTTGTTCGGTAACTTCGGAACTTTCGAGTGCATTTAAAATTCGGGTAATAAACTTACTAAAAAGAGCTGGAGCAAACAAAATTTCACGAGCATCGATAGCCACTGAAGCTGCATTGAATTTGTCTTTAACATTTGTCATAGATGTTTGAGAAGATGTAAACAGGGTGTTTAATGCAGTTAGTTTTAATGAAACTTTTGAAGGGTTGTACGGTGCTCCGTAACCTGTACAAACAGAAATAAGTTGTTCGAAATTTGCTACGTTTTTGGCGTGACCGGTTTCTATACCGCGGTGCTTTGAAATTTCGTTTACCATGCCGGATGTTGTTGTCATAATTGTAAGTTTTAATTGGTTAATATAACAAATTAACGCTTAATAAATATATATATTATGTGAATAATGAATTTGTTAGATATTTCACTCCTTCCTTACCTTAAACGTTGCAATACTCCTCCCTGTTTCTGTTTTTAGCAAATATAATCCTGTTGGTAATGTTTCTGTATTAAAAACATATTCGTTAGCTTGTGTTTTTGCTTGCATTACTGTTTTTCCTGATGCGTTTATTAATGTAAGTGTTGTTGGTTCGTAAAATTGAGATATTAATTTTATTGTAAGTGTTTGGTTAAACGGATTAGGAAAAACTTCGGGGTTTAAATCTGTGTTTGTAATTCCGATACTATTTAGCGAATCTACAACGTGCAGCGTAATTGGGTTGCGGTTTAATGTTAAATTTTTCCAGGGTGTAATATATTGATTTGTTATATTACATGTGTATATGCCCGAATCACTGTGCTGTATGTTTGGTATTACCAACAAACCATTTGTTGTGCTATCTATCAAAACACCGTTTTTATACCAATAGTAAGTATTATACAGCCCTGTAACGGTGCTGTTTAAAGTTACATTTGTGTTTATTAATACTGTTGAATCTAATAACGACCAAACCGAATCCTGCGGGGCTATTGGACCATTAATACAATACTGACAACCGTTTAAATAAGTATTCTCGAAATCGCCAAACTGTAATTTATTCCAGCGTATATCATAAACTCTCATATAATATAAGTAAGAATATGGTGGCAAGGGAGATTGTTCGTGAGGTATAAATGGAAGGCTTGTTAAATGATTAGAATCTGCTGTTAATTCTATATAATTACTTGCCGGTGGAAAAAGAGATGACGGTATTGCCCCTGTAAAATGGTTGTGGCTTATATCCAATGCCAAAAGCGAAGGTATGTTACCAATACATAAGGGTAATGGACCATAAAAAGTGTCTTTAAAAATACGTAATTCTTCAATTGATTGTGAAAGGCATAAAGAATCAGTTAATATTCCACCAAAAGAATGATTTCCTTGACAATAAATTAATTGTAAAGTATCAAGCAAGCCGAAATAACCCGGAAGGTTACATTTAACATCTGATTTATAAAGTGAAAACATATTCAGTTTATGGAGGTTTTGAAATGAAGTTGGTATTACACCACCTATACCCGGGTTGCCTATTATTATATCTTCCAAGTTACTTAGGTTGACAATTTCAGAAGGAATTGTACCAGTAAAACCGCAAGCTCCTATTTCTAGTCTTTGTAAATGTGTTAAAGAGCCAAGTTCAGGTGGTATGGGACCGGTTAAGTTCGGATTGAAACGCAAATCAATCACGGTTAATTCTGTCAGGTTTTGAATGGTAGAAGGTAGTGTGCCTTGAAGAATAGTGTTTTGTTGGGCACTCATTTTTATTATTCTTCCATTACTCCAAAGAATATTCATTGCAGAACCACCATTTGGAACAAATGGCATTTGAGGATATAAATTCTGAAATAGAGTAGGATTCCAAACCATCCACATGTTCCAAATAGTAGCAGAATCAACAAGATTTACCTGAGCGTTTAATTGTAAACTTAAGAATAAACAGGCACTATAAGAAATTATTTTATTTCTCATAATATTATTTAATAATTACAAGTTTGCGATTATATACATTATTTAAAGTGTTTACTGTAACAATATAAGTGTTCGAAGGTAGAAAAGAAAGGTCTATTTCAGTCTTAAAAATTACATCTGCAAAACTTTTCTCATAAACCTTACATCCTGTTACGTCTGTTATGGCAATTCTATTAAACACATCGTTAGCAATAGATGTAATTACAACTTTTCCGTTGGTTGGATTTGGGAACAGTTCTAACGATTGGGAATTGTTATTGCTTAATGTATCTTTATTTAACGCAAATATTTTGTAATATGCTGCAGCATTTAAGTCTTCGAAACGAGCAATAAAGGCATCATTTCCAGTATTTGTGCTCATTGTTTGACCTGCAATATTGTTTAATTGAACAATACCATCAAAACTACCCCCAATATAGTACATATCACGATCGCTGTCATATACCAATGAAGTGGCTCTTGATGTTCCAATTGTGTTACTCATTACCCCTGTTTGCCATTGGAAAGCAAAAGTGGTAGGATTGAACTTTGTTACAAAGTGGTTAGCGGTTGGCGGAGAACCATAAAGGGTTAATGGAGTTGCATTATTCATTGGATCAAGGCTAAACTGATCTATTCCAAATGTGCCGGCTACATAGATTCCATTACTATTAGCAACAATTTTATTGGCAGTATTTTTATTATTACCAGAAGATGGAAAAGAAATCACAGGAATTGCATCCGTAGGATTCCAGTCTATAGTAGGGAGATTTGGATAGAAAATAACTGCTGCACGATTTGAGTTTGGTGGTGTGTTTTCAAATCCGCAGAGGTAAAGCTTACCATTGTAACTTGCCATGTCGTTTATCTCGAAATATTCTGAACCTATACCTATTTTTTCTTCGGAACCCATAACCCAAGAACCGTCTGAAGCATTAATTTTTACAATATAACTTTCCTGATCTCTCTTATAAGTAAAATATATGTCAGATGCACCTGCCCATTCGGTTGCCATTCCCTGATCGTTAGAAATACTCTGTGTATAGCTTTTGCTCCAAGCAAACTGGAGGTCATTTGAAACAAAATCGAAACGAGCCATAAAAATATCATCATGTGGACAACATGCTTGTGTATTGGTATTATAAAGAATCCCCATGGAAGGTGAAACAGTAAGTATGTAATCGGAGAATATCCCTGTAATAAATGCTGAATTTCCATTTAGCGAAAGACCTTTTACATAAACAGCTTGGGTGCTAATCAAACTTATTTCTTGTGTGGTAGTACAATATAATGTCGTGGGGTCAAGAAAAGCAAGGAAAACACCGCCACTGCTGGCAGTCATTTCGTTTCCGGTAAAAGGAGGGTCTGTAAAATCAACAGATGTGAACGGGCCTGTAACTGCAACTTTACTAACACTTGAAAGATATTCAATATGACAATCCAATGTACCAAGTACAGTACTGGCAATTGTTCCATATGCATGTCCATTAATACAATTTCCGCAATAGTCATATTTAGCAACAAAAATACTAACATCTGAAGATGTCGAATAATAAGTAACAGGAATATTATTAATATCAGGAAGTGTAATGTTATCGTTAAATAATCCTATAACATAAATGTTTCCCTGTTCATCATAAGCCATGTCGTAAATTTGTTCGTCGCCGTTTGTATTTGGTATTACTACAGGCCAGTTGGAATTCAAAATATCTTCAATAACTGTAGCATTACCTGTCCAAGTACAACTGTTGGCATCGGTAACAGTTACATTGTAAGTACCCAATGTAAGATTTGCAATATCTTCGGTATTAGCAGTAAACGTACCTGGCCCTGTCCATGAATAAGTAAAAGGTGAAGTACCATTTGTAACTGTTAAATCAATTACTCCTGTATTTACACTATTACAAGTCAAATCTGTTTGTGTAGTTGTTGCATTAAGTAAGTATTCTGTAATAGTTTCAGTAGAAGTTGCTGTGCAGTTGTTTGCATCGGTAACGGTTACAGTTATTGGGTTATTTGCTGTTGTAGCATTTATGGTTTGTGTTGCAGC
>NZ_JBTSLF010000167.1:0-5394 GCF_054640775.1 Candidatus Aquicultor sp.
TATAGACTTTCATGTTCGCGCCGCGTACGTAGCCGATTACTTCGATGCCGAGCCGTTTCGCTAAATCGGCCGCCATATCGGTCGCCGCAGTGCGCGACACCAGGATCGGAATCCCGGCTTTTGCCGCTTTCACAACCATCTCATAAGAAATACGACCCGTCGTAAAAAGCAGCACGTCGCGGTCTTCGGCCCCGTCCAGCCAGAGCCTCCCCACGATCATGTCGACCGTGTTGTGGCGCCCGATGTCCTGGCGGGTAAAGACTATTTCACCGTCTTTTATCAGGCCGGATGAGTGCATGCCAGCGCGGCGGCTGCTGCGCAGAAACTGTTTCATGAACTCGGGGATATCCTTCGCAGGTATAGTAAACTGCGATTTGTTCTTTGCGATATTGAGGGCATCCCCCAGGCTTACAAACGAAAATCCTTTGCCGCAGCCCGACGTCACAAACCGTTTTCCCATTGATTTTGAAGCATTCGTCGTAGATTTTTTCGTGCGGACCCTTACCTCGCCGCGCTCCTCGTTTATCCTGATATCTAGCAACGCGTCGCGCTCTTGCAGCACGCCTTCTGCAAACAGAAAGCCGCAGGCAAGCTCATCCAGGTGCTCGAGGCTGGTCTGGACGGTCACGAGTTCTTCCGAGTTAACGTAAATCGTCACCGGGCGCTCAACAGGTGTGCGCTCAAGGAATGTGCCCTGCATCTGTGCGTGGGCGTCCTTGAGGTCGCGCTCGGTGTTTACGTTGAGAAACGTCGTATCCGCCCCCTTAAGGCCTACCATCTCATCCTGCTCGACCGTTCTTACGTTGACCTGCGGGAACATCGAAATTATCTTTCGCTCGCCCTGCGCCAGCGCTTCCTCTATGGCGGGCAGGCTGCGCTTGTTATAGAAGGCGAAAAGCGGCTCTAAGCCGTTGGCCGTCCGGGGTACTACAACATCCGCCTCACCGGTAAACCCGGCGAGGTACGTAATACTATCCGCACTGATAAACGGCATATCGACCGCGATAACGAAATTGTTCTCGTGCGATGATGCCTTAAGGCCCGCGCTGATTCCGCGAAGCGGACCCTGGTGCGGCACCTCGTCGCGGACGACCCTCGCCCCATTAAGCTCGAACGGGACGTCTTGATTAGTCACCACGACCACCTCGCCAAATAACTCGTTTAGCACGCGTACCGCACGGGCAAGCAGCGGCTCGCCGCCGAATTCTACCAGGCTTTTATCCCGGCCCATGCGGCTGCTCTTGCCCCCGGCAAGGATAATCGCGGTCATGTTTTTAGTTTTCATTACGTTACTCATCGCTCTCATCCATGTTCGCCTTCGCGTGTGATTACGTGAACACCGGTCGCTTTAAATGATGCCCATACAGTTTGGCCGACTGTAAGGCCCATATCCTCGACCGAGCGCTTCGTTATATATGCGACCAGAGGAAACCCGCAATCGAGGATTACGCGGTAATAAACACCCAGGTCTAGAATCGTCGTTACGGCGCCCGAAAAATGGTTGCGGGCGCTGGACCCAATCCCAGTTTTTGCCAATGTAATAGTAACATTTTCGGGTCGTATCAACACCCAAACTTTATCGCTCGGGCCGTCAGGGCCGACGGCCTCGACCTCCGCGCCATTTACCTTGATTCTGACCAGGCCATTCGCGTGGGCGACGGCTCTTCCTTTTAGAATATTTTGAACCCCGACAAAATCGGCTATGCCCCTGCTTGCCGGGGAAGCCGTCACTTCCTGAGGCGTCCCTATTTGAAGGATACCCCCCTTATCGATAAACGCACAGCGGTCGGCGAGTATCATCGCCTCGGTCAGCTCGTGGGTCACGTAAAGCACCGTTGTCTTCATTTTCTCTAAAATCTCGTACAAATCAACGAGAAACGACTCCCTGGTAGGGGGATCGAGTGAAGCCATAGGCTCATCCAACAGCAAAAGTTGGGGCTCCAGTATGAGCGCCCGCGCCAATGAAGTCCTCTGCGCCTCACCCCCGGAGAGGCTTTGGGCGGATCGGGTCAGCAGGTGCGCGATACCGAGCATTTCGGCGGTTGCTTGCACTTTTTGCTCTATCTCACTGCGGTCGGCTTTACGGACCTTAAGCCCGTACGCGATATTGTCAAACACCGTTCCCGAGAAGAGCAGCGATTCTTGAAACACAAACGCCAGGCGTCGCCGGATAGCAAGCTCGCTTTCAGACTTATCGCAGCCGACAAATTCGATGCTTCCGCCGCTTGGCTTTTCAAGCTGAGCGATCACGCGCAGCAACGTGCTCTTGCCCGAGCCGTTGGGGCCGATTATCGCGAGCACTTCGCCCCGGTTAACGGTAAGTTCCTTGATATCGAGGACCGCCGTTGTGCCATAGCGCATCACCAGATCTTTTATTACGAGATACGGCGCCATACGGCAGTCCCCTTTTGCTGATAATGCGTCAAGGCGTAGGTGGCGGCAAACGTTACGGTCAAAAGGATGAAACTCAGCGCCATCGCCCGGCTGAAATCGCCTTTACCGACCAGCTCGACGATAGCGGTGGTCAACACCCTCGTCTGCCCGCTGATATTGCCGCCGACCATCATCACGGCTCCGACTTCAGATATTATAGCGCCAAACCCCGCTATGACGGCCGCAAGCGCGGTAAGCCTCGCCTCTTTCATCAATGTAAACACCATCTGGCCTTTGGTGGCCCCAAGCGCAAGCGATTGTAATCGCAGCTTTGGGTCGAGCTGCTGTATTGCAGAAACGGTTAACCCGGTCACAAGCGGCAAAGCTATGATGACTTGGGCGATGACCATTGCGGGCAGCGTATACATGAGCCCCATGAACCCCAAAATTCCCGACCGCCACAAAAACAGGGCGGTAAATAAGCCGACGACGACGGGCGGCAACCCCATCCCGGCGTTAAACAACGCAACGACAAAATTCCTGCCCGGGAAACGGCTGAGCGCGAGGAGCAGCCCGATTGGAATCCCCAGCAGCAGGGATATGACAATCGCGCTGCCCGATGTCTCGAGCGAGCGCAATGTCGCTTCAACAACCAGAGGGTCGCCCGTGATTATCAATATGAACGCTTGTTTTAATCCATCAAAGAGTAGTTCCATGCCCGCCTTTAGAATTAGCGATACGATTATCTTATACTTACCGTTCTATTCTTACTTAGCCGATTTTACCGCATCGGGGATAAACAGCGGCTGCCCGTATTTATCCTTGCCGAACTCGGCGATTATCTTCTGCCCTTCGGAAGACGTAATAAAGTCGATGAATTGCGTCGCACCGTCCGAGTTAACTTTCGGGAACTTGTCGGGATTGACGGCGATAACACCGTAAGGGTTCAGCAGGTCTTTGCTCTTCTCAAGCACTATTCCAAGGTCGATGTTATCCTTTTGCACAAGGAACGTGCCCCTGTCGGAGAGCGTGTAACCCTGTTTTTCGTTGGCTATCCTGATGGTTGCGGCCATACCCTGACCGGTCTTGATATACCAGTCGCCCTGCGGCTTTATCCCGGCTTTTTCCCAGATCTTCAGCTCTTTTTTATGGGTGCCGGAATCATCGCCCCTCGATACAAAGGTGGCTTTTTTAGCGGCGATCTTCTTAAAGGCCTCTGCCGCGCTGGTGGTATCTTTTGCTCCAGTAGCATCATTTTTTGGCCCGATAAGAACGAAATCATTGTGCATAACGTCTTTTCTGACTTTGCCTAACCCCTTGGCCATAAACTCATCTTCTGATGGGCGTGCGTGAACGAGCAGAACATCGGCATCGCCGCGCTCGCCCATCTTCAAGGCCTCGCCGGTTCCGACCGCGATTGTCTTTACGGTAATGCCTGTTTTCTTTTCAAACGCAGGGATCAGCACATCCAGAAGCCCTGTGTCCTTGGTGCTGGTGGTAGTGGCGAGTATAAGGTTCTCGTTCTTGGCCTGCTTTTGGGTGGTAGAAGTTTGTTCCGAGGTTGTCGTAGCGCTCTGATTACTCGAGCAGCCCACAACGACAAGCATGGTTAACATTGCTGCCAGTAAGACAGCGATACATCGTTTCATGTGTCTCCTTTCCAAACACGGGAGGCCGCAACGTTTCCATCGCGACCCTATCGGCCGGATTGCCATAGCGTAAGCTTTAGGCGCACGGGCTCGGAGAGTTTACATTACCTGTAATACCTAGTATTACTCTATCTATTTAAAAACCATTACGTCGGTCGCTTTGACAACTACCGTGACTTCGTCTCCCTCCTTCAGACCAAGGTCCTCAACCGCTTCCTTGGCGGTAATAATCCCTTTTTCTACGGAGATTACCGTACCTTTCAACTGGTTCCTCGCACTTAGCGTCATAACAGCGCCTCCTTAAAATCACCTGTTTTACGTGCAGCGCTATTACTATCCCCAGTACGAAAGCAAACAAAAACACCGACCTCCCTTAGGAAAAATCGGTGCCTAAAATAAAGGCTCCTTTCCAATCGCGGGAGGCAAAGCCGTTTCCGGCTCGACCCTGGCCGAAAGCCCACCTTCACGGCAAGCCCGGCGCCCTAATCCCATAGCTCAAAAACCGTAGGGATTTCGGGTCGGAGTCCAGCTACTTGTCTTACGCTTAAAAGAATAGAACGAAACCAAAAAGTTCTCAAGCCCTTTTACGTCGTGTGGTTACGGCCTGATCTGGTCTACATCAAGTTTTTCAATACAGGTCATAAACGCCTGTGTTGATCGTGCCGGTGCATGCTTGCTTGTAACCAGATAGAGGTCTCTTAAAATCGGAGGCCCGGGTAACTTAACGGTCACGATCTCACCCAGTTTAAGCGAGCGTTCTGCAGCCCACTTGGAGGTGATCGCCACACCAAGACCCGAGCTTACGGCATTTACGACGGCTTCACTGCTGCCAAGCTCCATAACGACGTTGAGGTCGTCGAGCGTTAAGCCCTGCTTCGCGAGATGGTTCTCGATCGTCTGCCTGGTGCCCGACCCACGCTCGCGCATGATGAATTCAGCCTGGCTGAGATCGCTTAAGGTAACCATGCGCTTCTCGGCGAATTCGTGCCCCGCCGGGACGATAAACACCAGCTCGTCATTGAGGAACGGGTGCGCGCTCAGCTGCGCCACGTTGGGCTTTGCGCCGATGAGCCCGATTTGAAGCTCGCCTGAAATAATCATCTCGGTGATCTCGTTGGTATCGCCGATTTTCAGCGTAATCGAGACCTCCGGGTACTGCTTCTTAAATCTGCCGAGAATCTTCGGTAGAACATACTCACCGGGGATGGTGCTGCCGCCCACAGAAAGCCGTCCCTTTACGGATTCACCAAGCTCATCAAGCTGGTGCTGCGCGTTATCGATTTGCGAGACGATCTGCAACGCCGTGGGATAGAACAGCCTACCGGCTTCGGTAAGCTGGACTTTCTTGGTTCTACGATCAAGCAAGTCGACC
>NZ_JBTSLF010000168.1:0-5388 GCF_054640775.1 Candidatus Aquicultor sp.
CATTTAGATTTAAGGAGTTTTCCAATATCCGACATCGATACTCTCCGCTACACTTTCTCTTTTATTCGAACGCCAAGAATTCCGCTGGGCTTCAGGAAAAGAACCAGCAGCAATATCAGAAAGGCGATCGCGTCTTTGTATCCCGAATCGATAACACCAACACTTAAGGACTCCAGCACTCCCAACAGAAGACCGCCGGCGACTGCTCCAAGCGGATTGCCCAGCCCACCGAGAACCGCACCCGCAAACCCTTTTAATCCTAGGAAACTCCCAACCGAGTAGCTTGTCATTGAAATAGGTGTGATAAGGATGCCGGCTACCGCGCCGAACGCCGCGCTCATAGCAAATGAGAGCATGACGATAAACGAGGGGTTTATCCCCATCAACCGGGCCGCCGATGGATTGATCGAGCAGGCCTTCATCGCTTTGCCAATTATCGATCGTTTATAGAACACCTGGAGCAGTATAACGGTAATCAGCAGTATGCCGACCACCCAGAGGTTTTGGGGAACAACCGACGCGCCGAGCACCGATATCGGCTTATCGCCGGTAAATGGCGGCAGCGTTTGCGGGTCGCGTCCCCACAGTATCATGGCCACATTCTTAAAAAGGATAGATGCGCCAACGGTTACTATGATCAAGGTGATTATCGACGAATTGCGCAAAGGTCGTATTGCCAGGCGCTCGAATATCACGCCTATCGCTGTTACGATAACAATCGCTATGATGATCGCTAGTACCAGCGGGAGCCCGGCGGCAGTATAGAGGGATACGGTAATCAACCCCCCGAGCATTACAAATTCGCCTTGCGCGAAGTTTATGAGTTGCGTGGAGTTATATATTAACGTGAACCCTAGCGCTATCAACGCGTAGATACTTCCGCTTGTTATTCCGCTTATCAGGTATTGCATGAATTGATCAAACTGCATATAAGCTGCGATCACACCTTAAGATATTCAAGCCGATATACTATCCGATATCAGCTTGTTTATAGTCGAATCGCCGGTTTTTTTGGCTATCCATAGGATACATGGTTTTGCAGGGTTGCGCTAGACAAAAGAGAGCGGGTGGCGTACCCGCTCTCTTCGTGTGTTGGTATTGAGTTACTCATAGCAATCGGTTACTTTACCGATACCTACTTCTTCTCGATCCACTTGCCGTCTTTTACCTCGACCATGATCATATCAGAGCCGGCGGTACCGTCATGGTTATCCGCACCGTAGGAAATGATGCCGCTGATGCCGACGAAGTCTTTTGTCTTCTCGATTGCATCGCGCAGCTTCTCGTTGTCGCTTCCGGCCTCTTTCAACGCGTTCGCTAGGATATTTATCGCATCATATGCGTGGCCTGCGAACGAGTTGGCATTCTCGCCGTATTTTGCTTTGTAATCCGACATAAAGGCTTTGATTACGTCCGCCTGATCGCCTGTCGCCGAGCTGGATACCAGGATTTTCCCGGCCGGGAAAACAACGCCTTCCGCCGCAGACCCGGCGAGCGTCAAGAACGTTTTGTTTGCTATGCCGTGGCTGCCGATATAGGGCATCTTCATGCCGAGCTGTTTCATACTCTTTGCCGCAACAGCAGGACCAGGGTTGGTACCCCATACTACAACGACGTCGGGTTTTGCGCCGTTAATCTTGGTTAACTGAGAGCTGACATCTGTATCATCGGTCTTATATGTTTCAGAAGCAACGACTTCAAGCCCGGCCTTTGGAGCCAGTTTATTTAGCTCTGTCGAACCGCTCTGCCCGAATGCATTAGCATCGCTGAGAATAGCGAATTTCTTGATCTTCAATGTTTTGCTCATGTAATCGATTACCTTTTGTACCGCTACGGCGTCGCTCTGAGCGGTTCTAACTATCCACTCATTCGGCGCTTCAGTAATCTTAATGCCGGCCGCCATTGCGATCTGCGGTATTTTCGCCTCGGCTGTCTTTGGCTTCATAGCCAAGGTAGCCGGGCTGCCCGTGCCGCCTATAAGTGCGATAACATGTTCTTCATCAATAAGCTTACTTGCAGCGATAACGGCGTTCTTCGGATCGCTCTGATCGTCCTCGACCTTGAGGTCGATTTTGTGTCCATTAATCCCGCCCGCTTTATTGATCTTATCTACTTCCATCTGAAGCGTGTTTTTCTCCTGTACTCCAAGCGCCGCTGTCGGACCTGTGACAGATACGACCGCCCCGATGACATAAGGCTCGTTAGACGCTTCTTTTGATTTTTCGCTCGAACCAGTGTTCGACTGGGTTGTCTCTGTCTTAGCCGCCTGGCATCCCAGCATGAAAACCGCTAGGGCGATTACCAGAAGCGCGACAATCCATTTCTTCATCCGCTTACCTCCCATTAGATTACATTTAGTAGTAGTTACGTATTGCTGGAAAAGCTGATTATCTCGCCCCCTTTCGGATAGGGATAGTCATTTCTGAAGATTCTTAACTCGCTTGTTAAATAGTAATTCTACTGTGTTAACCCGCGCTAGACAATAAATGCCGGTTTTGATGTGAGATCGTACCCGATATCGAAAGCCCGTTTGTTTATATCAACGGTCTTAGGGGGCACTCTGCGCTCGATGGCCGCATACCAGACGCCCCGATCGATTGGCATGAGCGCCGCCAGGCATCCCAGGAGAACTATGTTTGCCGCCTTCTTGCTGCCCGCTTCTTCCGCAAGGGTATCCGCATCGGCTGCAAGAAGATTGATGCCTTTGCCGCGGATCAGTTCGTCTATGTTTTGCGGATAATGCGCCTTTCCAAGAAGCACCGGAAGGGGCTCTATCTTTTGAGTATTCATGATAAACACGCCGCCCGGCTTCAAATAATCGCTCCATCTCAAGGCCTCGAGCTGCTCGAATGCTAGGATATAATCGGCTTTCGCTTTGTCGATTAGCGGAGAGAATACTTTGCTTCCAAATCGCACCATTGTATTAACGCTTCCGCCACGCTGGCTCATACCATGTATCTCCGACATTTTGACGTCATACTCGGCGTTCACCAGCACCTGCGATAAAACATCCGCCGCCAGGATAATCCCTTGTCCGCCTACTCCTACTAATAATATATTCTTAACATCGCTTATCATATGCTCTCCATTATATTCCTGCGCCTTGGTCGACCTTGGCATACTCGACAATGGCATCCTTCTTGCATACCTGGACGCACACTTCGCAGCCCGAGCATGTCTCGGGGTCGATCTCGGCGCGTTTTTCTCTCCATGAAATCGCAGGGCACCCTAACTTGATGCAAGCTTTGCAACCGTTACATGTGCGTGTCACCATCAACGGCTTAGCTTTGGGCCTCTCGACAAGCAGGCACGCTCTTCTAAATATAATTACCGATGGTTCTTCTTTCGCGGTTTCTTCTTTTATGGCTTCCTTTACGGCTTTTAGGTCATAAGGGTCGATGACTCTTACCGATCGTATGCCGGTCGCCCTTACTATCATTTCGATATCGAGCGGATGGCTCTCGTAGCCTTTTAGCGTCGTTCCGGTTCCAGGGTGATCCTGCCGGCCGGTCATCGCAGTAGTGCGGTTGTCGAGAATAAGCACCGTTGTAAAGCCACCGTTATATACGGCATCGATGAGCGGCGTTATCCCTGAATGCACGAACGTCGAATCTCCTAAAACTGCGACGACGTCTTTTCTGCCCGTCGCTTTTTGGAAACCGGTGGCGCTTCCAATACTCGCTCCCATACAGATACAAGTATCCATCGCTTCGAGCGGCGGTAATACGGAGAGCGTGTAGCACCCGATATCGCCGGTCACCACCAGTTTCTGCTTATTTAAGGTATAAAACACACCCCTGTGCGGGCATCCCGCGCAGAGCATCGGCGGCCTGCCGGGCAACTCGATATCAATCGTCTCCGACTCCTCCGCGGTGTCATCTTCTCTATCGATCAAGGCATCCCGTAAAATATCGGGATTGAGTTCACCGATTGCGGGGATAAACCTTTTGCCGGATACCGGAAGCCCCCAAATCTTTATTTGCTCTTCGATAAACGGATCGAGTTCCTCGACGACGATTGCCTGCTCGACCTGCTCGATAAAATCGGTTATGAGCTTCCTTGGAAGCGGGTATATCATGGTTAGCTTTAAAACGGATGCGTCTGGAAACGCCTCTTTTATATATTGATATGAAACACCACTGGTTATGAACCCGATATGACGGTTTCCCCATTCAACACGGTTTCCGCGGAACTGCTCTGCAAACTCTGAGAGCGCATTAAGCCGGTTCTCGACCACTTCGCGTCGACTCTTAGCATACGCCGGAATCATGACATATTTCTGAGGGTTTTTCTCGTACGCCGACTCTTTCCTTACTCTCTCGACATCGACCTCCACAAGGGATTTCGAATGGTTTACCCTAGTCGTCGTTCTCAGAATTACGGGAGTATCGAATATCTCGCTGATCTTAAACGCCTCGTCTACAAGCCACGCCGCCTCTTCGCTATCGCTCGGCTCAAGCATCGGTATTTTTGCGGCCTTCGCGTAGTTACGGTTATCCTGCTCGTTTTGCGAGCTATGCATCCCGGGGTCATCGGCCGAGATAATAACAAGCCCGCCGTTTACTCCAGTGTACGCGAGTGTAAACAGTGGGTCTGCTGCGACATTAAGCCCCACGTGCTTCATCGTAACCAACGCCCGTGACCCTGCCAAAGATGCGCCTATAGCAACCTCGAGCGCCACTTTCTCGTTGGGCGCCCATGCGGCTTCTATCTCTTCGTATTTCACAATAGTCTCGAGTATTTCGGTGCTTGGCGTACCCGGGTAGCCCGTCGCCATGCTTACACCTGCGACATACGCGCCGTGCGCTATCGCCTCATTACCTGATAACAATACCTTCATTTAACTATCCTTCTGTGACCTCGGTTGCCGTGTAAAGCCCGGCAAGCTATCTATTATATTGTTATTATCCCCTCTCATTCTATACATTTGACAAGCTAAAAAGCAATTCCTTAGAGGAAGAAGCCAGAAGGCGGGAGTCAGAATCCGTACCATGAACACGCTTGCGAGAAGCGGGTCAGCAATCCGGCCTCGTAAACGAACCGGGCCTCTCCCATTTAATATCCTACATTCCTTAACGCGTTTAGAAACGAGATTATTGGAAACGTTGAAGGTGAAATAACCATGAGTGGGGGTGATGTGATGGCTATGACGTATAATCTCGATAACGTTATCGATGGCCTGCCCTACCCGGCGTCAGGCGACGATGTCATAAGCGCTCTCGAAGCAAAGGACTTTCCCGAGACCTTCCTGAGCGAGTTCAGGCCAATGATTAAGGGTAAGAATTTCAACTCGGCGGATGATCTACATAGTTGGTTAGCCGACAACATGACGACCCATATGGCCGGTCTACTTGGCGGCGCGACTGTTCACGACCTGATCACTCGCGC
>NZ_JBTSLF010000169.1:0-5384 GCF_054640775.1 Candidatus Aquicultor sp.
CCGGCACTTTCGCCTCTGTCGCGCCGTAGGAGAATGAGATTTTTACAGGTATACCAAGCTTTTCAAAATACTTTCGGGTTACATTTGGAAGTTCGGTGCTTACACGGCTTCCGACGGGTATATCCTCTGGTTTTTGGATCGGCGAGTCTTCGGGTACCGCAACTACCAGGCGCATGATGCCCGCACCGGTTTTTGCATACGGCATATCCGCGACTTCGACCACATCGGCGCCCGATTCGATGATCCAATCGTGTCCACCTATCCCAAGGTCAAAATATCCCTCTGAGACATATATGGGGATTTCCTGGGGTCTTAGGATTTTGATTTTGCTGATTCGAGGATCGTTGATCGAAGGATTGTAACCGCGCGATTCCTTTTTGACTTCAAGATCTGCTTGGGCAAACAACATCAGGGTTTGCTCTTCAAGGCTTCCTTTTGGCAAAGCAAGGCTTAACATGTATCAGCTCCCGTACGAATAATAAACATGATCAGGCGCATGTCCCGGTAGACTTTGGGAAGAACCCGCCTGATAATACCTTTAGTATCTACATTAGCAGTTTAACACATTAAAGCGGTAGAGTGCTAGTCCCCTTACACGGGGACCTTGTCTCTATCAAGCATTTTCTTGAGAAATTGACCCGTATAGGAACGCTTTGCCTCGGCGACGTGCTCAGGTGAGCCGGTTGCTATGATCCAGCCGCCGCCTTCCCCGCCTTCCGGCCCGAGGTCGATAATCCAATCTGCGGTTTTAACCACATCAAGGTTGTGCTCGATTACCATTACGGTGTTACCCTGTGCCACCAACCGCTTTAGAACCTCCAGAAGCTTTTCGATATCGGCGAAATGAAGGCCGGTGGTCGGCTCGTCCAATATGTAGAAGGTCCTGCCGGTTGCGACTTTACACAGCTCGGTGGCAAGTTTCACCCTTTGGGCCTCGCCTCCCGAGAGCGTTGGCGCCGGCTGGCCGAGCTTTATATAGCCCAGGCCGACATCATACAGGGTCTGAAGTTTGCGCCTGATCTTGGGTACGTTTTCGAAAAACGTGAGCGCCTCCTCGACCGACATCCCGAGGACATCGGCGATACTTTTGCCCTTGTATTTGACCTCAAGGGTTTCGTTGTTATACCTGGCGCCCTTGCACACCTCGCACGGGATATAGATGTCCGGCAGGAAGTGCATCTCTATCTTGATCGTGCCGTCGCCGCTGCAGGCCTCACAGCGCCCGCCACGGACGTTAAAGCTGAAGCGCCCGGGCTTGTATCCCCTGATTTGGGCCTCGGGGACCTGGCTGAACAGGCTTCGTATATCGTCGAATAGCTTGACGTAGGTGGCCGGATTCGACCTTGGCGTGCGGCCGATCGGTGATTGATCGATTTCGATGGCTTTGTCGATGTGCTCGAGCCCCTCGATAGCGCCATGCCTGCCGGGGAGTTCCCTCGAACGGTAGAACTTTTTGGCGAGTGCTTTCGACAATATATCGGTGACCAGCGTGCTCTTGCCGCTGCCCGAGACGCCGGTTACGGTTACAAACAGGCCGAGCGGAATATCTACGTCGATATTTTTAAGGTTATGTTCGCTCGCATCTTTTATCCGAAGCCATGCCTCACCGGGCACCCGGCGCTCGATGGGAATTTCGATCTTGCGCCTGCCGCTTAAAAACTGGCCGGTAATCGAGTCCTGGCTTTTCATGATATCGTCGATCGTCCCGGTCGCGATGATCCTGCCGCCGTGCTCGCCGGCAAGCGGTCCGATATCGACGATGTGGTCGGCCTCGACCATGGTCTCTTCGTCATGCTCGACGACCACAAGTGTGTTGCCGAGATCGCGGAGACGCTTGAGAGTCTGTATCAACCTGCGGTTGTCGCGCTGGTGAAGGCCGATGCTCGGCTCATCCAGAACATAGAGAACGCCGACCAGGCCTGAGCCGATTTGCGTGGCCAGACGGATACGCTGCGCCTCGCCGCCGGAGAGCGTGCCCGCCGTGCGGTTTATCGTCAGATAATCGAGGCCGACATCGACAAGGAACTTCAGGCGCTCACGCACCTCTTTAAGCACGCGATGCGCTATCATCTGCTCGCGGTCGCTGAGGGTGACGTTGCTTATAAACGAAAGTGTGTCTTTAACCGACATTTCGCAAAGTTCATAGATGTTGAGCCCGCCCACGGTTACGGCCAGGCTCTCGGGCTTCAGGCGTGCGCCGTTACACGCGGCGCACGGCCGCAGCGCCATATACTGGCTGATCCACTCGCGTGCGTAATCGCTGTCGGTCTCGCGATAACGACGCGCCAGGTTCTTCATCACGCCCTCAAAGGATGCGTGGTAGCTCCTGGTTCGCCCGGTCATGCTGCGGTATTTGATATAGATCGGCCGTCCTTCGGTCCCGAGCAGCACTGTCTTTTGCTCATCCTCGGTGAGGTCCCTCCAGGGAGTGTCCATATCGATGTCGTATTCTTCACAGACCGCCTTGATAAGCTTGGGATAAAAGTCCATGCGGCTATGGTAAAACGGGTGGATGGCCCCTTCGCTGATACTGAGGTTCTCATCCGGTATGACAAGCTCGGGGTCGACGACCATTCTCGTGCCAAGGCCCGTGCACTCCTTGCATGCGCCGTAGGGATTATTGAACGAGAACATCCTCGGCTCGAGTTCTTCAAGGCTTATCCCGCAATCGATGCAGGCGAAGTGCGCGCTGAAATCCTGCCGCTCGCCATCGATTACCTGGATAGAAACGATTCCGTCACCCAAATTGAGCGCCGTCTCGATGGAATCGGCGAGCCTGCGTTGCACGCCGTCCTTCATGACAAGTCTATCCACGACTACATCGATATCGTGGCGCTCTTTTTTATCGATTTTTATGTCTTCCTCAAGGCCGTAGACCTTGCCATCGACCTGCACCCTTGCAAAACCGTCTTTTCTCAGACGCTCGAACAGCTCGCGGTACTCGCCCTTCCTGCCCCGAACGACCGGCGCCAGCACCTGCAACTTCGTGCCATCGGCGAGCTTTAAGACCTGCTCGACGATCTGCTGGGATGTCTGTTGCGTGATTTCTTTTCCGCAGTTTGGACAATGCGGCGTGCCGATTCTTGCATATAATAAGCGCAAGTAATCATAGACTTCGGTAATCGTGCCGACAGTCGACCTGGGGTTTTTGGACGTCGATTTCTGGTCGATGCAGATCGAGGGCGATAAGCCGTCGATGTGGTCGACATCGGGTTTGTTCATCTGCCCCAAAAACTGCCTGGCGTACGCCGACAGGGATTCGACATAGCGGCGCTGACCCTCGGCGTAGATCGTATCGATCGCCAAGGACGACTTGCCCGAGCCGCTCAAGCCCGTCATAACAATGATTTTATTCCTGGGAAGCTCCAGGTTTATATTTTTTAGGTTGTGTTCTCTCGCTCCGCGAATGACTATCTTCTCTTCGTGCATTACCGTCCCATTTCCAGCTTTTTATGCTTATCTTATTGTGTGAAATAAGTGAATCCTCTTTTGAATACTCCTAGACAATTCTCCTAGACATTCTCCAAGATGATTATATCAGGAGCGGCAAGGGTAAACGCTTGGCCGTTATAGGGCCCAGGGGCTTGAATCCCAGGCTTGGGGTTCATAGTACTATATTTCACGGCCTTTATTTTCTTTGCGGTTTACGGTAGCGGCTTCTATGATCGTCTCGAGTTCTTTTTGTGGAATGAGTAGATCCGGCGTTTTTGTAGCCTCGGTAAGCTCGGGAAATGTTATGATGATGCGACCCGTATCCTTGCTTATGTACGCTTCACCTACGTTTTTGTAGCCCTTTTTGTACCAGCGTAGTTTATAGTCATCGCTCCCACCCAGCGGCTTACCGGTTGGCTTGGCCGAGGTTACGGCGTGCATTATATCCCAATAGGTGGGGCCGTCGGCGTAAAGCACGCTTAAGGGCTCCTGATTGCGCTCATCCGTCAGGTCACCGTTTTTGCCGTCGATGATAATGACCCGCTCCGCTTGCTTTATGGCATCGAAAAACTTTGCGGTCTCTTTGGATGGCTCTATTTTCTTGGACTCCTTGGATGGGTCGACGAGCACCGGCTTACTTTTTGCCGCACTTGGGGGTTTTTCCTGGGTGGCGGTGCTGCCTCCGCAGCCCTGCAGCATAATCGTAAGAACTACCACCACCGTTATTACTATTAGACCGACACGAGTTTCTTTTAAAAAGGTCATGTTCTCCCTTTACCTAGTAATGCAACCGTTCGTTTTTGCTTTATCCACCAGGTCATATTATAAGCCTCTGGGCGTATTTTAGGTATAGGTTTTTGTCTCATGCTGGTATTTCTTCTCTTTTCTCATTACAATCTGAGCTATGGATAATTTGTTTTCGGATAGTTTGTTTTCCGCTCAATTCGCTTCGCATACCCCGCTTGCCGAAAGGATGCGCCCACACAATCTGGATGAGTTTGTCGGGCAGGAACATTTGCTCGGCGAGAACGGCCTGCTCAGGAATATAATCAAGAGCGATAAGCTCAACTCTATGATTTTGTGGGGGCCTCCGGGAAGCGGTAAGACTACGATTGCCAGGATCATCGCGCAGATGACCGAAGCACATTTTATCGAGTTTTCTGCGGTAACGAGCGGTGTCGCCGATATCAGAAAGGTCGTCAAAGAGGCTTCCGACAGGCGCAGGTTCGAAGGAAAGCGCACCATTCTGTTTGTCGACGAGATACACCGTTTCAACAAAGCCCAGCAGGACGCGTTTCTGCCGCACATCGAGGCCGGCACCGTGATCTTGATCGGCGCCACTACGGAAAATCCGGGGTTTGAGGTCAACGCACCGATACTCTCCAGATCACGGCTATTCCAGCTTGAGCAACTAGCCGACCGGGATATTATGGAGATCTTAAGAAGAGCGATTGCCGATACAATGCATGGCCTGGGGGGAATGAATCTTGAGATCGAGAATGAGGCGCTTGAGCATATTGCAAAGAGCGCGAACGGTGATGCTAGAGTCGCCCTCACCGCGCTAGAGATTGCGGCCAATAGCATAGTCAAGGATGAGGATGGCGATGGGAGTGACGCTGGTGATAGAGCGGGCCGTGTTATTACGTTAGCGGTATCTGAAAGTGCTATTAACAGGAAACAGCTACGATACGACCGCGCGGGCGATGCCCATTATGATATTATCAGCGCCTTTATAAAAAGCATGCGAGGAACCGATCCGGATGCCGCCGTGTATTACCTCGCCAGGATGCTCGAGAGCGGCGAAGACGCGAAGTTTATAGCCCGCCGCCTGGTAATATTCGCTTCGGAGGATATCGGAAACGCCGACCCCCATGCCCTTATGCTGGCAACCGCAACCGTAGATGCGCTTAATTTTGTGGGATTGCCAGAAGCTAAGTTTGCGCTCTCGCAGT
>NZ_JBTSLF010000170.1:0-5244 GCF_054640775.1 Candidatus Aquicultor sp.
TAGAAAAAGTTGTGGCGAGTAGTATGTACCCAACCGCAATGGCATGCAATGCGGCAAAAAACGGTAGAAGGTAGTGGCGCACTGCCGGGAATGCCTATGATGAGCACCGGGAGCGGCCGTTTTCGCTTTTGGCTCTGCTTGCTATTACGCCGCAAGCACCATGGACATGATAGCGCGCCGCTTATTGCTGCTTTAAACGACACCGGGCTCTATGGTAAATTATAACGGATGCTTTCAAACAGGGGGGTTAACCGGTGATCGAGGCTGATATTATCTCGCGCATTCCAAAAGAATTAATTATACTAATCATCTCGGCGCTCCCTATCCTAGAGAGAACCGGTGCGCCGCTCGCCGTTGCAACATACCATATGTCCATATGGGAGGCCTTTGTTCTTTCAAGCATCGGGATGATGCTTCCCGTGATTCCACTGCTGCTATTGCTCGACCCTGTAAGCAAGTGGCTCTCGAAAAAATCCCGGCTTATGGATAGACTTATGAGCTGGCTTTTTGAGCATACCAGGCGTTAGCACTCCGAAAAAATCGATCGCTACGGAGCAGTCGGGCTATTCTTTTTTGTGGCTGTGCCACTGCCGGGAACCGGAATCTGGTCCGGAGCGCTTCTCGCGTATCTTTTCAATATAGACCTCAAATACTCGATACCTTCGATGCTTCTGGGGGCGATTGCGGCGGGATTTCTGGCCTCGATCGCAACTGCAAGCGCCGTCGCCATGGCCAAAGTCGTGGGCGGGTTGTTTATCGGAATATTCCTCGTAGTCAGCATCGGTGCATATATCGCGGGTAAGGCATATAAGAAGAGGGGCCAAGACAGCTCAACGGAATAGCTTCAGCAACGATTAGTCCTCAAGCGCAAGCTTAATCATGTAGGCGATTAAATCGGGGAATTCATAGCCGGCCGCTCTTGCGGCGTCCGGAAACAAGCTGAGCCTCGTCATACCGGGAATCGTGTTGATCTCCAGCACGTTGCAGCGGCCACTGTCCTCCACGATGATGTCGACGCGAGAAAACCCTTTGCACCCGAGCGCCGTATGCGCCTTAACCGCGATCTCTTGGGCTCGTCTCCGGTGTTCCTCGGGAAGTCTGGCGGGAATGATGTGCTCGCTCAGGCCCGCCGTATATTTCGTCTCGTAATCATAAAACCCCGTCGTCGTCACGACCTCAAGCGTCGGCAACGCTTTGGGCTCGTTGCCGAGCACACCGACGGTAATCTCGACGCCATCAACGAACTGCTCGATAACCACGTCGCTGTCGTGTGAAAACGCCATTTCAAGGGCGGTACCTAATCCATCGACGTCGTGCGCGATGCTCATGCCGATCGTCGACCCTTCGCGGGCGGGTTTTACGACTAGCGGAAATCCAAGAGTGCTTACAATGCCCTCGCAGGATTCCCGGTCGACGACAAAGTCTTGCTTTGAAACGACCGCATACCCGGGTGTTTCGATGCCGGCCGCCTCAAACACGCGTTTTGACATTGCCTTATCAATGCCGAGTGCGCTCGCCAGAACACCGGAGCCGGTATAGGGCAGATCAAGAATCTCAAGCAAGCCCTGAATGGTTCCGTCCTCACCGTAACGACCGTGCAGCGCGATAAACACGACATCGGGTTTCAGGCTTTTAAGGGTCTCAACGATATGCTCGTCGAGATGAACTGCGACCGCATCATAGCCTTTTTGTAGTAAGGCCTGGTAAATCTGCTCACCCGTGAGCAAGGATATCTCCCGTTCGGCGGAGCGTCCACCCATCAATACCGCGACTTTTGTACTCAAAGCAAACCTCGTTTTGTATCCAGAAAACCGCAAAGCGCCCAATCATATCAAGCGCCGGGCGCATCTTCGCTGTCATAGTGTTTTTAGAAGAACGGCCGTATTACGCCTCGTTCAGGTGGTATTCGTCCAGTTGGGCTTTTAAAGCATCGAGCTTCTTTCTCATATTGCGTTCCTGGAGGCCGACGATTTTCTCTACCTGCGTGGCCGCAACGTCAAAGCCAAGCTTGGCCTGATCCAATATGTCCGATGCCATGGATTTGATATCGGTCGCCCGGTCCGCAATGCCGCCTCGTAGCTTTGCTCCAGGTTGCGGAGCCATAAGAATACCGACGACCGCCCCGGTTGTCAGCCCGAGTAAAAGACCCAAACCGAATTCGGCTGTACCAAAGCGCCTCTCGCTCATAAAACCCTCCCATTACGTGTTCGTTATTCCCTATAATAGCTGACATCGACCAATTTTAAAATGGAAATTAGGTATTATGGGGCTTTTTCTCCCCGGCAAGCGTGTTCAGTATGCGCTCGAGCTCGGCTTCATCGCTGAAGTGGATCTCCACGCGCCCTTTTTCGCCCTGCATCTTGACCCGCACCTTGGTCGCGAGCTGTGTACCCAAGTCCTTGGCCATCTGCCTAAAATAAAGCGGCATCGGTGGGTTCGGTGTTTTCTGGGGCGGGTTTTGCCACAGCCGCACCAGGTTCTCTACCTGCCGCACCGTCATACCTTCCTGCACGATGCGCTCGGCTAAACGGACCCGCGCTTCCTCGTTCGGCAGCGAGAGCAGTGCTTTTGAGTGACCGACAGATATCTTGCCTTCCACGATAAACGATTTAACGGCCTCCGGAAGCTTGAGAAGACGAATGGTGTTCGCGATGGTGCTTCTTTGCTTGCCCACCCGCTCGGCCAGCTGCTCCTGCGTAAAACCGAAGTCCTCGATAAGGTGGTAATACGCGGCCGCTTCCTCGAGCGGGTTGAGGTCCTGCCGCTGTACGTTCTCGATAAGGGCGATCTCCAGCGCCTCAACATCGGAGGTATTTCGCACAATCGCCGGAATCGTTTTCAAGCCCGCTTCCTTTGCAGCCCGCCAGCGACGCTCGCCGACCACCAGCTCATAAAGCGACCCCATCGTGCGAACGACAACGGGCTGTACGAGCCCATGCTCTTTAACCGATGATACCAGCTCGGAAAACGCCTGCTCGTCGAAGTATTTCCGCGGTTGGTTCGGGTTGGGGACGATTTTAGAAAGCGGGAGGTTTCTAAGCGGATTTCCCGCCTCGCCGGCGCTTTCTGCGCGATCTATGCCATTATGGGTGCTATCATCCTGAATAATGAGGGGAACATCTGTTCCCTGGCCTATGCCGGGTATTAATGACTCAAGGCCTCTACCCAGTCCTCTTTTCTGCACGCTCAATCACTTCCCTTGCAAATTGTTGGTACGCTTGAGCGCCCTTTGATTCCGCATCATAGCGGTTTATGGGGACACCAAAGCTTGGCGCCTCACTCAGACGCACCGTTCTTGGTATGACCGTCTCGTAGACGAGTTCTCGGAAGAACTTCTTCACCTCATCGATGACCTGCTGCGACAGCCTCGTCCTGATATCGTGCATGGTCATGAGCACGCCCGCGATCTTTAAGTCCGGATTCAGATGGGCTTTGACAAGGCGCACGCTCTCAAGAAGCTTGCTTAAGCCCTCTAGAGCATAAAACTCGCATTGGACCGGGATTATCAACCCATCGGCCGCCGTCAGGGCATTCACGGTTAACAAACCCAACGACGGTGGACAGTCGATGATGATAAAGTCATAGCGCCGCTTGATCGTCTCTATCGCCCGCTTCAGTCGATGCTCTCTCGACAGAGACGCGACAAGCTCGATCTCGGCCCCCGCTAGCTGTACGGTGGCGGGAATGAGCGAGAGGTTCTTTATGTTCGTGTGAGTTATTACTTCTACCAGCGGTTTCTCATCAATGACCACGTCGTAGATGCAGTGGTTAATCGCCTTCTTGTCCACACCGAAACCGCTGCTGGTGTTTCCCTGGGGATCAAAATCGATGAGCAGGACCTTTTGTCCCATGTCGGCAAGGTACGCGCTTAAGTTTACCGCCGTTGTGCTTTTGCCCACGCCGCCCTTCTGATTGACCACGGCCAGAGTTAAACCCCTGCGATCTCCAGGAAGCCCGCGATGGGTAGGAGTGCTTGAGGGAGCTTTTTCTTCTCTGATTTCGTCTTCAAGCTGCTGCAAACGACGGGAAAATAGACCTACTGCCATTGTTGTCCTGCCTGATACTGCGTCTTATACTGTTAAATATGCTGTTATGCCAGCGGCTTTTTAGCCGGCGTCCCCGCTTTTCTCGGGTAGGCTTGGGGGCTTTGCGCCACTTTTGTAATCGATATCAAATACCGCTCTGCTTTAAGAAATGGTACCACAACTTCGGCTATCTCTTCAACGCGACCGCCTAGTAAATTTATAGCGCTCGATGCCCGTTCAACCTCTTGATGGGCCCCCTTTGCCTTATACGAAACGAAGCGGCCACCCTCTTTTACCAGGGGAAGCGCGTATTCTGCGAGGACCGCCAGATCCGCCACGGCCCTTGATACCGCGCAGCAAAAATACCCCCGGTTTTCTTTTATTCTGCCGAAATCCTCGGCCCGCTCGGCGACCACGACAACGTGCGCCAACTCAAGCCGCTCGACCAGATGCGTTAAAAAGCCGGCTTTCTTTTGGGAAGACTCGACCAGTGCCAAGGGGATATCCGGGCGGGCGATCTTTATCGGCACCCCGGGAAACCCCGCGCCAGCGCCGATATCGACCACATTACACCCCCGGGGGACATCGACCGCACCAAAAATGGCGAGCGAGTCCAGGAAGTGCTTGACAACGATATCGCGCTCATCGGTTATGGTGGTAAGGTTAAAGCGTTCGTTCCAGCTCACAAGCTCGTGCGCATACGCCATGAAGAGCCGCACTTGGCTCTCACTCAGCGGTATATGTAGTTCTGCGGCTCCTTTAGCCAGGATTTCTGGTGGTGTCATGTTCGACATTATCGGTCCCATTGTCTCTCGAGTCTCTTGAAAACTGTTCGATATGGATGAGGAGCGACGTGACGTCGGCCGGCGATACACCGGAAACGCGCGACGCCTGGCCTATCGACTGGGGGCGGACCTTAGCGAGCGCCTCGCGTGCCTGGATCGTTAAGCCGTTTAGTTTTAAATAATCGATCTCTACGGGGATCGCCTTTGCCTCGAGACGCTTAAACTGCCGTATCTGGGAGTGTTGACGCTTCACATAGCCCTCGTACTTGGTCTCGACAGCAAGCTGCTGCTTGAGATCGTTGGACGCCGCGGCGAGTTCGGGGTAAAACTGCTCGATATGCTCGACCTCGACCTCAGGCCTCCGCAGCAACTCAAGCAGGGAAACCTGGCCGGTCACGGGTGTCGTTCCGATTGCGACGAGCCGGTCGTGTATC
>NZ_JBTSLF010000171.1:0-5224 GCF_054640775.1 Candidatus Aquicultor sp.
CAACGCCTAGATAATAGGTAGCTCTAATTATTACAGAACAACCAAAGGAGGTGAAATTGTGAGGAGGGCTTTTCTCACCCTAGGGCTCGTCCTGGTAATGGTCATTGCAAGCTATGTCGGTGGGTCGATTCATCCGTTTAGGGCCCAAGCAAAGACATTCACGAATGCCAGTGAAGCAAGAACTCACTTTACGATGCGCGAGCACGTCGACAAGGAGAGGACCGGCAACTTCAAGTGCAAGAAAGCGGTCTTGACTACATGTCCGCCGTGTCCAACTACTTGTCCGCCATGTCCGACGACGTGCCCAACAAGCCCGAAGATATGTGCGGCCAGCTCGACTACATGTCCGCCTAGCAGTTCGTCGACATGCCCAACGTCATCAACAACCGTAGCTCCATCCACAACAGTATCCCCAGCAACTACGTCAACATCAGTACCCAGCACGACATCGACAACCGTTGCCCCAACCACAACGAGCACAACGCCTGTATCGTCAAGCTCATCGGTCGTTAGTGTAACGTCATCGTCACTAATCAAGGTAGCGGCGGCGACAAGCACTACGCTAAGAGCGGCGTTGCCGTTCACAGGCGCACCGGTTAATCCATTTATACCGATCGGAACCGGAATCGTAGCCTTCGCTCTATCGTTCCTACGCAGATATAAGCCATAGAAACGCTTGATCTAGGTAAGGGAACGCAAACGGCGTGGTCGATTGTGATCGCGCCGTTTTTTATACCTTTGGAATTCTGATTGCCTAGTTAAGATTGTTGTACTGCTCAATTAAGGAGTTTTCTTCTTGCCGCTTTGCTTCATATGCCTTGCGCATGGTCTCATACTCGCTGACTTTTTTATTGAACGCGGCTACCTGTGAGTTATATGTCGCAACCAGGTCGTTATGCTTTGTCACGAGGCTGTCATATGCCACAATATCCGTGCCCTTGGCTGCCTCAAGCTGGCTCTTTACTTGCTCGATTGAACTCTTGGTCTGCTTTATCTGAGCCTTATCGACCTCGGTCGCGGCGTAAAAAGCATCCAGCCTGCTCTTCATCTGGTTTAACTCGGGTTTGTACTTGTTAATGTTTGCCATCATCGAATTAAGGTAATCCGCCCTATAAGAGGTGATGGACGCACTGTAGCCGATATCGACCGGTACTCCATAATAGCTGTAACCGAAGATATCGGCGTTGTTGAGTATATCATCGTTTCTCACATCGCTCAGATAGATGTACGAAGGCCTGAGCTTGTAAAACGTTGCGCCCTTGGATTGACCCCATGTCGGGTCGAACGGAATCCACCCGTATTTCTTCGTATACGCCTCCACCCAGGCATGCCCTTTTGTCGCGTCCGTACGCTCGGTCGTTATACCGCCTATAGAACGCGTCGGTATCCCGTTCGCTCTGCAGAGCGCCACGAACAAGTCGGCAAACTCGACGCACACGCCCTTCTTTGCCTGGGCTGCTTTGGCGGCCCCCAGCGCCTCCCAGTGAGTGCTGTTAACCTTCTGCATATCGTAAATCATATTCTTCGTGACATAGCGATAGGTCTTGTTGAGCGTCTCCATCTCGTCCGCGCCCTTCACCTGCTGGGCCAGCGCCTTAATCGTCGGATCACCGGTCTCGATATATTTCTCGGCTTTTAGATACTCCTTAAGCTCCTTATCGCTTAAAGCCGGCGCCGCTTTATTATTAAGCGCAATGGTAAGGTCGTACCTGAACAGCTTGATCTTCGTCATTACCTGGATAGTAAAGTCCTGCTTCGCGTTCTCTATATCGAACTGCGCGTACCGGTTGTCCCCTAAATCAAATACCTTGGTAGACTTTACATTAAAATCCGTGCTTAGTACCTTCTGCTTACCCTCCACCGTTTTCGGGATCAGCGTCGTTATGACGACCTTTGAGCGCCTGCCCCAACCCGACACCCCCGCCGCATTCGCGTGACCCGAAGCCGCTACCTTATATGACATGGTCAATGTCAGAACATCCGAGTCGGCTACTGAGGCTGGGTCAAATGATTCTTGCGAGGCCTCGTTCACCAGGGTCACCGGCTTCGGCTCGCCCCTGCTCGAGACAGGTTTCTTTACATCGGGTTTATTATTCGGAAAGTTTAACGCCTCTACCCGCTCTTTGGCCTTAGATACAAGCTCCTTCGGGGCCGACGAACACCCGGCGACGAACAGCATAATACCGGCCATTGCCATCAAGGCTATATAAAACGATGTTTTCCTTTTCGACTTGTTCATGCTCTCTCCACGCGCCGATACTGCACATATCCTGCACAATCATACATAGTTCTAGCTCTTTATGCGCAGGTTCATGCCCTTATTATCCATGCTCCGACAATAGCGTGTAAACAGTACACTCTCTACTCTAGTATAAAATGCTGGGGAGGGGTTGACTATCTAAAGATGGGATTTACCTGAAATAAGCTTTGCGCACACGATCTACGGCGAGGTTCTCACAGCGCCTGTTTCTTTAGATGATGTATAAAATTAGTGAGGCTAAGGCCGTTAGCTGCATATATGCTAGAATTATTGGTTCGACTAAAAGAAATATAAATAGTACGATTAGGCAAGAATATTGTTTGGTTTGTTATTGTTATGGGCCTTAGCCCCGGTGGTTCATCTTCATTATATGGATAGGCAAGGCAATCATCCTATACCTCCCCAGGCATAAATCACGTAATACTTTTTTAGCATAGAAACAAGGGCTCTCAGGTCAAGCCAATCAGCTCCTTTACCTGCCGTATCTCTTTTCAAGCACGCGCAACAACCCTTAATAATTTTTTAACAAAGCCCCGGGATCGGCCTCCAGAATACAAAAAGGTAAGGCTTTTACCGCCGCTTGTTCTAGGTGTGAGCAAAGGCTGCTCGATATTTCCCCAGCTAACAGCACCCGTTACCCCAATGCGACCCGAAATCATGCGCTTAAAACTCTTGGGACCCTATATTAAAAAAAGCGCTTGAACCCATTACCTATGTACTATTTGCTCGTTATCAATAGTAGAACCGGCAACAGATGGAGAGCGATTCAGATGATTATATACTACCTCGCGTGGGCGAATTCAGGCGGACAGTTTCTCGTCCTTGCCATTCACGCACTTTGTTTTGTCATTGTTCTTCTCGTCAGCCTACTCTACCTAAAAGAGTAAATGGCGCGTTTGGCACCAAAGAGCTTGGTGAAGCATTGCATTAGACCTGTAGCAAGGGTATATATGTCTTATGGATAACGGACTCTTTTAGAAAGATACTATGTCTGAGGCAAAATTCAAGCTGTTCGCGATAAGAGCACTTCATACAGGGATATTCATCTTTGAAGGGTCTTGCATCGTTTACGTGCTTTATGCGAGCTTAACCTTACGTCACATTCCTACCTGGCCCCAAGGTCGTCTGCTATTTCTTGCGGTCACTGTGATTATCGTAGAAGGCTTAGTGCTTGCTCTTAATAAAGGCAAATGTCCCCTGACAGGACTTGCACAAAAATACGGCGGCAAAGAACAGCGCGTCGCCGACCTTTTCCTCCCAAAAGTGTTTTCACCGTATGCATTGCGGGTGCTGACAGCCATGTTCATCTTTGCAATTATCGTGCTTATTATCAAAAGCACAACTACCCTCTAGACGAAGTATCCAAAATCAGTGCAAATAAAAGGCCTGCTCTTAACCAACCTCTCTCAATACTCAGACACAGAGGAACTAACGTCCTCTTAACCCCACAACGAAAAGTGGGTTTACTTGAAAGCAAACCCACTTTTTCACTCGTCTTCGGCATTAATGAGCCAAGCAATACTAGGCGGCCAGTTTGTTGTCTTTATTAACAACCGGAACGCGAATTATGTGGCGTTCTTCCAAGATTTTTGCCGCGTCTTTCAGGGGGGGCATTATCCCGCACGGTCACCGGATCTTTTGTCATAACTTGTTCTGCAGTCAGCGATTCTAACTCTTTAGCTGCTTCAGTCGATTTCTCGATAAGATCGATCTCTGTTACAACGCCAATTACATACTCGCTATCATCAACAATGGGCATGCCACTAAATCTGCCCTTCATCAGCTCATAGCTCACATCACGGGCAGAGGTCATGGGATATGCTCGCGCAACCTCGGTTTTCATCACGTCCTGCACAGTTTTAGCATTGAAGTCATGCAGTGCCATATTCTCACCTCCCATAGCTCTTTGCCTTTATTTACCCGTTAAATTCCAGGAAACTACTGCGAATATTTTTAATCGCAAAAAGTTCAATGATGGAAAGAAACGGAAGTCACAGTTTGGTCACGAAACACCGAAAAACATGGTAAAATACGGTCAGATACAGACAAGACAAAACAGAGAAATTGCAGTTCAACAACGAAACACCCATCATGCCACTGCAGCTCAGCAGGTTGTCTAGTATATTAGTGCTAGAATCGCGCATAGCAAACAACCACCGAGGAGGATTTATGTCAAGGCTTGAAGAGAGTATCGAAATTGCAAATCCCCAGCATCCGCATTGTGCCACAGTCCTTTTGCTCGACACATCAGGGTCAATGGTAGTCAATGGCAAGATTAAACAACTTAACGATGGCTTACGGTTCTTCAAGGAGGATGTCACATCTGATGAGCTAGCGAGCAAAAGAGTAGATTTAGCAATTATTACCTTTGGAGATGGGGTAACTGTTGCCCACGACTTCTCATCAATGGAAGATTTTAACCCGCCTGCATTACATGCCTCAGGCTTAACGCCTATGGGTGAAGCCATTCTTAGAGCAATCGATTTAATTGAAGAACGTAAATTTGAATACAAGAGTAGAGGTATCGATTACTACCGCCCATGGATATTTTTGATCACGGATGGAGAACCTACCGATATGAAACCAGGCGATGCAACCTGGAATAAGGTAATCGCAGGTATTAATGACGGAGAGAATAACAAGAACTTCTTATTCTTTACAGTAGGAGTCGAGCCGGCGGATATGGACGTACTAAAGCAGCTCTCGCCCTCAAACCGAGAGCCTGTAAGGTTAATGCCCGGCAAGTTTAAAGCTATGTTCGAATGGTTGTCAAAAAGCCAAGGCAGAGTATCGGCTTCCAAAGTCGGCGAAAATGTCCAGCTAGACAGCCCAGCTGGATGGGCAGAGATCTCAACAATATAAGGCACAGGAGGATATGGTTGAAAACATTAGCGACGCCATATTTTTTTGGTGCCTCGGTCATAGGTCCACTACACGCTCAGTTAGCTATGCCGTGTCAAGATT
>NZ_JBTSLF010000172.1:0-5221 GCF_054640775.1 Candidatus Aquicultor sp.
AGATTGATCAGTGTTGAAGAGGCGAGGGAGATCATCCTTAGTAAAATAGAGAGGCTTTCGACCGAGGAGGTGCCCATCCTGGATTCTCTGGGGAGGGTGCTTGACGAGGATATTCTTGCCGAAGCCGATATCCCGCCGTTTAACAACTCGGCGATGGACGGCTACGCGGTTCGTTTCGAGGACACCTCGAGCGCGTGGCCCGGCGAGCCGACCGAGCTTAAGGTGCTCGGCGATCTTGCCGCGGGCTATGTGCCTGAGACCGCTATCGGCAAGGGCGAAGCGCTTCGCATCATGACGGGCGCCCAGATGCCCGAAGGCGCCGACGCGGTCGTCATGGTCGAAAACACCGAGCGCACCGATGGCGGTGTATTGCTCTTTGCGCCAGTCAGGCCGGGTGAGAACGTGCGCTTTGCCGGTGAGGATATAAAGAAAGGCGAAGTCGCACTGAAGCGCGGCAAGAAGATCATCCCCGGGGATATCGGGATGATGGCGAGTGTCGGCAAGGCGCGTGTTAAGGTCGTTCGTAAACCGGTCGTCGCCATTATCACCACCGGTGACGAGCTGGTCGAAATCGACGAGCCGCTGGTTCCCGGAAAGATTCGAAATAGCAACGCCTACTCGATTGCGGCGCAGGTGCTCGATGCCGGTTGTATCCCGAATATGCTCGGAATCGCAAAGGACACCAAAGAAGACCTGCTCGCTAAGGTCGATGAGGCCACGGGTGCGGACATGATCATTACCACCGGCGGCGTTTCAGTCGGTGATTACGACTTTGTAAAAGATATTTTGAACCAGGCGGGCGAGATGGTCTTCTGGCAGGTCGCCATGAAACCGGGCAAACCGCTCGCCTTCGGCATCGTTGAAGGGGTGCCGCTAATCGGGCTGCCCGGATATCCGACGTCTTCGATGGTAAGCTTCGAGCAGTTCGCACGCCCCGCGCTCTTGGCGATGAGCGGGCGCACGGATATCTCACGGATGACGGTCGAGGCGACCTTTACCGACCCCTCGTTCACAAATCGGACCGGGCGGCGCAATATGGTGCGCGTCATCGTCGAAAAATCGGACGGCGGTTTTAACGTCCGCCTGAGCGGCTCCCAAAAATCCGGCAGCCTTAGACCGATGACTCTCGCCAACGGCCTGATGGTCATTCCGGAAGATGTCGAGGAGATCAAGGCCGGAGATAAAGTCACGGTGGAATTGTTCGAGCCGATTGTTGGTTAGGTGAACGGTTGTTGGTAGAAGACTGGGTTTTAGTAGGCAGTAAGGAGTATGCAGTAAGCAGCATGAAGATACGAGAGAGAGGGTTATAAGGAAGACTATTGCTAGGTGTCATTCTGAGCAATAGCGAAGAATCTCGGGTGCAGTACGCATGGTTGTCACTTATCAGCGTCTAGGCGTAACTTAAGCTACTTTAAGAAGAAGGTTTTATTCTGCTTACTGCCTACTGCATACTGTTTTTTTTAGGGGGTTCTAATGGATATATCAAAAGAAGAGCTACTTCAGAAGATAAAAGCGGCATCTAAAGATAACAGGATTTCGTGTACGGTGGCTCGCAAGGTGGGCGACGAGCTTGGGGTGCCGCTTCGCCAAGTCGGGGATGCGTGCGACGAGCTTGGGATTAAGATTTTTGCCTGTGAGCTGGGGTGCTTTAAATGATACCGGTTATATCGGTGGTCGGTAAATCCAACGCCGGCAAGACGACCTTTCTGGTTGGGCTCATAGCGGAACTGAAGAAGCGCGGGTGGCGTGTGGCGGTTATCAAGCACAACGTCCATGACTTTGAGATCGACCATCCCGGCAAGGACACCTACCGGCATGCCGGGGCGGGCGCCGATGTCGTCGCCATCGCATCGCCGCATAAGATGGCGGTCGTCAAGAAACTCGAAGCGGAGATGTCGGTACAGGACGTCATTGCCGCAATCGGGCCGGGCTACGACATTATCCTCACTGAAGGATATAAACGAGGGCCGTATCCCAAGGTCGAAGTCTCGCGCAAAGCGGTTTCCGAGGAACTTCTAAGTAGCGAGATGGAGCTGGTCGCAGTGGTTACGGACAACATCTTCCCGGTTGACCGGCCGCATTTTGCCCTGGATGACGCATTCGGGGTGGCGGATTTGCTCGAAGACGAATTTATAAAGACAAAGGGTAAACATGGACGCGCTTTACGATAACTATAATCGCAAAATCGACTATTTAAGAATATCGGTAACGGACAGGTGCAACCTGCGCTGCTTCTACTGCATGCCCGAAGAGGGGATTATCCCTAAACCGCACGATGAGATACTTTCGTATGAGGAAATCAAGCGGTTTGCAGAAGCAGCGGTCGCTGCCGGCATCACAAAAATCCGCCTTACCGGTGGAGAGCCCCTGGTGAGAAGGGATATCGTCAAGCTGGTGCAGATGCTTGCCAATATCCGGGGCTTAAGCGACCTCTCGCTCACCACAAACGGAATCCTGCTGCCTCATTACGCAGGGGATTTAAAGAAGGCGGGGCTGAAGCGCGTAAACATCAGCATCGACAGCCTCGACCCTGCCATCTATCAAAAACTCACCCGCCTTGGCGGTGTAGAGAAGGCGCTTGCGGGGGTCAAGGCGGCGCTTGAGACGGGGTTTCATCCGGTAAAGATTAACACTGTTTTGATAAAGGGGATCAATGATGATCCCAGAGACTTCGTCTCATTGATTCACGAGTACCCTGTGCATGTGCGCTTTATCGAGTTCATGCCGGTCGGCGATTGGAATCCGGAGTTCTATCTCTCGATTGACGAATTAAAGCAGAAGATGGGCCGTTATGGGATGCTTGAGCCGGTCGAAGGCCCGGAAGGGGCGGGTCCGGCTCAGTATGCGACGTATAAAGGCGCGCTCGGCACGCTGGGGTTTATCAGCCCGATCAGCAACCATTTCTGTCCGAGCTGCAACCGTCTGCGGCTTACACCGGACGGCAAACTCAGGACCTGCCTGTTCTCGGACGCCGAGTTCGACGTGCGTCCGATTCTGCGGGGCGCCACGAGCGAGCAGGAAATCGCGGCTTTTATCCGAACTGTTACAGAAAGCAAACCGGAGCGGCACAGCGCCGGTGCACAAGAAAAACTGGCGCGTTTGATGTGCCAGATTGGGGGCTAACGAAGTATGGCGGATCGCTGGAGAATCGTAGAAGAAGAGCTTAAAGCCTTGACGCATTTTAATAAAGAGGGCCGTGCGAAGATGGTCGATGTCAGCGGCAAAGATGTCACAGCGCGGCAGGCTATCGCCCGCGGTATCGTTAAGATGAAAGCCGAGACCCTGGAACTCATCCAGGAGGGCGGTATCAAAAAAGGGGATGTGCTGGCGGTGGCGCAAGTCGCCGGCATTATGGGGGCCAAGAAGACGCCCGACCTCATCCCGATGTGCCACCCTATCCAGGTGACCGGCGTCGATATAAGGTTTTCGGTGTTAAGCGACACGGAACTCGGCATCATCGCCACAGTCCGCACCATGGATAGGACCGGCGTCGAGATGGAGGCGCTCACCGCTGTTACTACTGCAGCGCTCACCGTCTATGATATGTGCAAAGCCGTCGACAAAACGATGATGATAAGCGATATCGAGCTGGTTGAGAAAACCGGCGGGAAAAGCGACAAAAGATAGGGTCTAGAGTGCAAGGAAGAAGCCAGGAGTCAGGAGCCAGAATCCAGAATAAGAGCATTGTGGGTCTAGGGCGTTGGTCTGGGGATTTGGGTCTAGAGCGAGGGTTTTTTAGAAATATCTTTTAAATGAGGTTGAATTGGGATATGCAAAGTCAGAACGGAAAAGGGGAAATCGTCTCCGTTAATATAAGCCCGAAGAAGGGCATGAGGAAAAAGCCTGTTGGAGACGCCGATGTATTGGTGGACCACGGGCTCAAGGATGATGCGCACGCGGCGGATTGGCACCGGCAGGTGAGCCTTCTCGCGCAGGAGAGCGTCGACAAGATGGTCGCGATGGGGCTAAAGGTCGGGCCCGGTGATTTTGCCGAGAACCTGACGACTTCAGGCATCGATCTTTTGGCGCTGCCGATCGGCTCCAGGCTTAAAGTGGGAGCGGATATAGTTTTAGAGGTCACACAAATCGGGAAAGAATGCCATACCCGCTGTGCGATTTACCGCCAGGCCGGAGACTGCGTTATGCCGAAGGAAGGCATCTTCGCCAAGGTCATCCACGGTGGCACTGTACATGCGGGCGATGTAATCAAAGTTGAGGGGTAGAGATATAGTGTGGGCACGAAACTGGAAGGCGTAAGAGTAGCGATACTTACCATGAGCGATAAAGGCGCGAGCGGGGAGCGCGTGGATACGAGCGGCCTCGAGATACGCTCGATTGTCGAGGCGGAGGGCGCAACGGTTATGTTTTACGAAGTCATCCCCGATGAGCAATACGAGATCGAGGAGCGTTTGGTGCGCCTTGTCGACTTTGAGGACGCGGACCTTATCCTCACCACCGGCGGCACCGGGTTTGCCCCACGCGATGTGACGCCTGAGTCGACGCTTGCGGTAATAGAGAGAAATGTTCCCGGTTTTGTCGAGGCAATCCGGCACGCGAGCCTTAAAATCACTCCGCACGCGATGCTTTCACGCGCTGTCAGCGGAATACGCGCTCAGACGCTTATCGTCAACCTGCCCGGCAGTCCTAAAGCCGTGCGCGAATCGCTGCAGGTCGTCATGCCTGCACTTCCCCATGGGCTGCAAATCCTCAAATGCCAGACCGGGGAATGCGCCACTACCACACAGACCGAGGATGACGTTGATATATAATATGTAGCACACGTGTTACAATTTGCAGCTAAACTTCGGTTGGAACCACCCGATAGAAACATAACGAATATGGTAGAATCTTATGAATGTGTCTAAGAACATCTTTGCACATCATATAGAGCTTGGAGAGCTTGGTTTAGGTAGTGGTTTAGGCAGTGGTTTGGATATTGCTTAAAAACCGAGGTCGCACTATAATGTTCAGGCGAGTCAACACGAAGATTTAGATGATATAGATATGAGTAAGATCTAAATCAAATCAGAAGAGTGGTGTAAATGAAGCTAATCGTAACTGAGAAGAATATAGCAGCTGAACGAATCGCCAAGATTCTAGCGGGCGGAAAAGTGAAGACGGAGAAGAGCTACACGATCCCGGTCTATAAGTTTGCCGCAAACGGCAGCGAGACCGCGGTTATCGGACTTAAGGGGCATATTCTCAAAGTCGATTTTCCTGC
>NZ_JBTSLF010000173.1:0-5219 GCF_054640775.1 Candidatus Aquicultor sp.
GCTGTAATCTGAATGCTCACGGAAGAAAGAATGTCGGAAAGCCGTATGAGGGAAAACCTCACGTACGGTTTGATGAGGAGGGGCTGGTTGGTTCCAGCCCTTCACTCTATTTAGCGGCTTTACCTCGCCTTTTCGTGTTGCTCGATGATGAGTGTTTAAGGGTATTGCTCCTGGGTAGAACCTTAGTGAATAAAAGGCAATAGTTCCGGTGACACGGCGAGCATTTCGGAAGGGGGTGAGAATAGTGCTGGACGAGAAAGGTAGGATGACCGTAAGTGAAGCCGGTCGTAAAGGCGGTGAAACCACTTCAAAAAAATACGGCCGCGAGTTTTACGAGGAAATCGGCGAAAAGGGTGGTAAAATTGGCGGCCCTAAAGGTGGTGAGACCACCAAGAGAAAATACGGTCATGAGTTCTACGAAGAAATCGGGCACAAGGGCGGTCAAAAGGTAAAATCTCTCATCGAAAAGGGAAAAGAGGCTGAGACCTAAGCGGGGCATAACCAGAACATTTTTCGATTTCGTCCGAATTACCTGAGCAATCGTAGTTTAAGAGGTCTGTACTCCGGGTACAAAATAAGTGCCAATGGCTAGTCCCAAAGGAGGTGACGTAGATGGCAGAGGAAAAAGGAAAAATGACGGTAAGCGAAGCGGGCCGCAAAGGCGGAAAAACTACCGCGAAGAAATATGGTCGCGAATTCTACGAAGAGATCGGGCATAAAGGCGGTCAGAAAGTCAAAGAGCTTATTGAGCGTGGGAAACAAGCGGCACGTTAACATACCCAAGTTTCTTTATGTAGGACATAAATAAAAGTGGTAGCCTAAACAGCTACCACTTTTATTTTTTCCACTCTTGATTTTTCTGCCCGGAGTCTTTCCGGCAATCGCTCGAGTTCCGTAAAGCAATCAGAGCAATCGCAAATGGCCGCAACCTGCTTGGCCGCACCCAGCAGCTCGTGCATGGTCTTTGCCTTCAGCGCAATCCTTCCTGATGTTTGTTTCAGTTTTTGGATTTTTACGCGGAATACGCCGTCCACATCTAATATTTCTTTTACACGGTCGATCTCGATATCCGAGAACACGGGCATATCCGCCGCAAAGTGGCGGTCGAAATGATACTCTTTCTCATTCCACCTGCCGAGAAGCATGTCGACCAGCGCATGGTACGAAATAATGCCGCTTGCGGCCATGGAGAGGGCGGTTACGCCGCCAAAGCGCGGGTTGACTTCAAGGATTCTCGGCCCGTCTTCGGACCATACTATATCGACATCTCCGGTCGGCTGCACGTTTAAGGTCCTTATCACGTCGCGTGCCAGGGACCGTAACTTGGCGATATCGACTTCGGGTAGCGGGGCGGGAGCCAACTTGACTCGCTCCATCGGATGGATGCATTGGTGGTTGGTATACCCCTTGAACACGGGCAGAAGCGGCAGTGTCTTGCCGTTGTAATTCAACACCTCGATCGAAAATTCCGGCCCGTGCGTGTATTTTTCGATAAGGATTCTCTCCGCACCGCCCATGGCTTTTATAAGCTCGAAGCGGTCGTGAACGATGGTCATACCGGTTCCGCCAGAGTGATCGATAAGCTTTAAGACGAGCGGGTAGCCGAATTCTTTGGCCACCTCGAAGGCTTCAAACCTTGATTCCACCACTCGACCTAAAGTTGCCGGGAAACCGTGTTGAAGTAAAAAGTCTTTCGTCTTTTCTTTGTTGGAGGCAATCCGTACGGCTTCTAATGGATTGGCCAGTACGGGGATGCCATGTTCTTTTTCGAGGGTCTCTTTGACATGTCCGTCTCGTAAGTTTGCAACATCGGGGCCGGAGATTGAGATTACGGCATCGACGTGCTCTTCGAGCGCGAGGTCAACGAGAGGTAGGTGTTCTGTGTCAGACTCGTAATAATACGCTGTGTCGGCGTATTCTGCGTTGAGAGGCTCAACTGTTGTTACAACGAGAACCGTTTCAATACCCTCGCTGTAAAGATAGGGCGCCATCAGGTCAAAACCGATATTGCCGATTACCAGGACTTTCATAAACTATCTCCTCCAGTCTCCCCGTATTATATTCTAGCTCACATCGAGATGCACCAAATTGCCGTCTGCCCTCCGGCAGGAAGACCCCACGGTTTCCTGTCCTGAGTAAATGTTTAAAGTCCTGAATGCGGGGTATGAAATCCACGAAGGGGGGCGAAGTTGATGGCAGAGGAAAAAGGCAAAATGACAGTCAGCGAAGCCGGTCGTAAGGGCGGCGAGACCACCTCTAAAAAATACGGCCCTGAGTTTTATGAAGAAATAGGTCATAAAGGCGGCAAAAAAGGCGGCCAGACTACCAAACAAAAATACGGCCACGAGTTCTATGAGGAAATCGGGCACAAGGGCGGCCAGAAAGTAAAACGCCTCATCGAAGAGGGTAAGAAAGCTACCGAATAATGCGTCTTATTACAGCAAGATTATCTTGAAAGGGACGGATCGCGATCCGTCCCTTTCACATTGGATCGGGTCTTTCGGAACGGTCGCTTAGAAAGGACCGCGATGTTTAGGTCATGTAACCGTGGGTATCAAATAGTTGAAGGGGGGCGAAGTTGATGGCAGAGGAAAAAGGCAAAATGACAGTCAGCGAAGCCGGTCGTAAGGGCGGCGAGACCACCTCTAAAAAATACGGCCCTGAGTTTTATGAGAAGATTGGCGAAAAAGGTGGCGAGGCCACCTCGAAGAAATACGGTCCGGAATTCTATGAAGAAATAGGTCATAAAGGCGGCAAAAAAGGCGGCCAGGTAGTCAAAGAGAAATACGGCCACGAGTTCTATGAGGAAATCGGCCACAAGGGCGGCCAGAAGGTCAAAGAGCTTATCGAGCGCGGCAAACGTGCCGCAGAGTAATCGGTGGTCATGAACAAAAAACAGCAGGTGTCACACCTGCTGTTTTTTGTTGTATAAACTATTGTATATAAATAGTACAGCTAGTAGTAGAGGTGTTGAGATGTTTAGAGACCGGGTCGATGCAGGCCTCCAGCTTGCCCGGCGGCTAGAGGCCGAATACCGTAATTCGGACGCGATAGTGCTTGCAATTGCAAGGGGCGGCGTAGTTGTAGGCGACCAGGTCGCAAAGGCATTACACCTGCGTCTGGATATTATTATCCCGAGAAAAATCGGCGCTCCCGGCAATCCAGAGCTCGCCATCGGCGCCGTTGCTAAAGGCGCGGTGATGCTCAATGAGCCGCTAATCAGGGAACTCAATATACCCAGGTCATATATCGACCAGGAGGTAAGCAGACAGATAAGCGAGATAGACAGGCGCCGCAGGCTTTATTTAGGAGATAAAGCCCCACTTGACCTCACGGGCGCAACGGTCATACTAGTTGATGATGGGCTAGCAACCGGGTACACAGCGCTTGCTTCTGTGAACGCAGTGAAGATGGAACAACCGAAAAAAATCGTCCTTGCCGTTCCGGTCGCTCCCACCGAAACCTGCCAGGACCTGAGAGAACACGTCGATGAGATTATCTGCCTGGAAGTCCACGAGCTTTTTTTCGCGGTCGGTCAGTTTTATGAGGTGTTTGAACAAACATCGGATTCTGAAGTAATAGATATTCTGAACAGCTATCGGTAGGTAGCCGGCAACCCTGGGGGATATGTGGAAGCTAAACAAAAATTCATTGAGACCATCCCTATCGGCGATATCGAGCAGGATGTACTGCGGCATGTGCTCCAAATAATCAAAGAAAAATTCAACACGGGTGCTTGCATCGGACCCGCGCTTCCTGTTCCATCCTTTGCTTTCGACCCCACTCGCAGCCAGTTTAATGCGAGTATCATTCTTGAGCAGATCAGAAAAGCGAAATCACCGGACGCGCTAAAAGCCCTCGGCGTTATTGAGCAGGATATTTTCGCCAAGGGTTTGAATTACGTATTCGGCCAGGCCATACTGGGTGGTTGCTGTGCCGCGATCTCTCTGAACCGGTTACGTATCGGGACCGACCTGCCGGGGGCGCGGACGCTATTCCTTCAGCGAGTCGAAAAAGAAGCGATGCACGAGCTGGGTCATACCTTCGGCCTGAGACATTGCTCTAATCCGAGGTGTATTATGTATTTTTCAAGCAACCTGACGGATACCGATAGAAAGCAAGCCGTATTTTGCCCGGAATGCGGATCACCTCTCATCGGATAGAACAAGCGCCCGGTTGCTATACGGTTGCAGTTTGCATAGAATTAAAATTATGTTTTATCCAGCGCTTGTTTGGGGTATATAAACGTGTTGCCGGGGATATTCTAGTTCTCTATCGCTTCAGTTGCCGGCCAAAGTGGGTAGTAATCAAGTACTTGTAATGGATTCGAAGTTTGGCGGTAATTGCTGCGTGGTATAAGTGTTCTGAAAGATTCTAGGAGGTGGAGTAGTGGATTTGAAAATCGAGAGTAAAGAAGTAGACGGCATCGGGATAATCATTCTCGAAGGTGAAGTTGATGTATACACGGCACCAAAGCTAAAGAGTCGTTTGATCGATCTTGTAGATGAAGGCAAGTACAATATCATAATCGACTTGCAGAAGGTTGAGTTTATGGATAGCTCCGGCTTAGGAGTACTGGTGGGCGGCCTTAAGCGGGTAAAGTCTCACCAGGGATCGATTTCCTTAGTCTGCACGCAGGAAAATATCCTCAAGATTTTCAGGATAACGGGCCTCGTTAAGGTATTCCCCATCTTTTCATCCGAAGACGAAGCAATTAACAGCCTAAAAGGATCGTAGGTGAACACGTTAAGCCAGCCAGTCAGCATAGAAATTCCGGCTAAGCCGGAATACGCCGGAATCGCGCGACTCATAGTAGCGGGGTATGCCGGGCTTTTAGGGTTTGACAGCGAAATCGTAGAGGATATTAAAATCGCTGTCTCTGAGGCATGCACAAACGCTATCATGCAATTGCACAAGCAATCTCGCTCTGAAGAGATGGTGGTCGATATCGCGGCCTACACAAATGATGACAACCTGGTGATCGACGTCGAATACCAGGCAGAAAACGTACAGCAAATCACGAAGCCGGATTCCCAATCTATCGAAAAGGACCTGGGGATGAGCATTCTCACCAGCATTATGGACGAGGTCGATATGATCGCCGCACAAAATCAGGGAGTTATCTTGAGGCTTGTCAAAAAGATTCCAAAACGCTAATACCCTCATCCGAATACTGTTTCACGAGTTCACTTATCACCTAGACGTGGCGTAGTGCGGCT